>CAXSIG010000705.1:0-2344 GCA_964237255.1 uncultured Bryobacteraceae bacterium | reverse complement strand
ATTAGTGGCTTCTGCGATGATGAAGCCTCCGTCCGAGGCTCGTTGTGCGTAGTATTTGGCCATCAGATCTCCAGGGACGGAGTTTGGCTGAATTGACCTGGATCGCGTCAAAGCCGGCATCACGACGCGATGCTTAAGTCGCAACGCTCCCAATTGCAGAGGCGTAAAGAGTCGCTTGCCTTCGGTTTCTCTTGGCATGTAATTATTTCCTTTTTGCTTACGGCGTTGGAACTAAATGAGTGAAAGCCAAGGTGGAAGCTGCCGCCGCGGAGTAGCTCGCCACCTCAGCTTCTGAGACGTTCAAAAGCAATGCGCACTCCCAGCAGGGCAAGGAGAGTAGCACCCGCAGGACAAAACATTGACGGGCTAAACGTTTAAGCGAAAGGACTGTTTGCAATGCCGGCGGCACAGCGCAACCAGCCGTTTCAAGCTCGTTCGCACTCATCAGCCGCAGTGGACCCGGCATTCGCAACGACGCATCCACCGTGCGCCGAAGCAACGGCTGCCCCCAATCCGCACTGCCGCCCCCACTCTCAATAGCCGTCAGCACTGCCGCTTCCGCCAGGGAGGTGCTGCCCGTCAGCAACATGGCCGTGAGAAAAGCTTCTTGCAATGAATTGCCGTCGCACTCCGGCACCGATCTTTGTGTTACCTCTGTCGTAATTGTCATGAGCTCGAAGGAAGCTCCTATTAGCAATCCGCGATTGCAATAACAAGCTTTCCTTGCCGGCGCCTCACTACGCGGTCCGCATAGACATCCGGGGCTTGCGCGAGGGGGAACACGGCGTCGACAACCGGTCGCAGCGTGCCCGCTTCCAACAAGCGCGCGATTTCACTTAATCGCGATCCGTTAGGCTCAACGATAAAGAAGGCGTCCCTCACACGCGGCTCTGTCGATTCAGCAGCCAAGGACACGATCGTCACCACCCGGCCGCCGGGCTTCAAAACGTTCCAGGATCGCTGCAGCGTATCTTCGCCAACCGTGTCGAAAACAACGTCGAAGGGTCCCGCATCCTCAAACGGTTCTCTCTGATAATCGACAACCTGATCCGCACCCAAGTCACTCGCCAGCGCGGCATTCCGCGCCGAGACCGTTGTAACTACCTGCGCACCTTTCCACTTTGCGAGTTGAATGGCAAACGTTCCCACCGCGCCGGCTCCACCGTGCACCAGGACGCGTTCTCCGGGCAGCAATCCCGCACGGTCGAACAAACCCTGCCACGCAGTCAGCGCGCTGATCGGTACGGATGCCGCTTCCGCATGCGTCAAGTTTCTAGGTTTCGGAGCCAAGCCCACTGGCTCCACCAGACAAAAATCGGCCAGGGCGCCATCTCGGAACCAATCATTCATGCCGAACACTTCCTGGCCGACCTTCATGCTTTGAACGCCTTCACCCACCGCGGCAATTACTCCGGAGAACTCGTGGCTCGGTACGGTCCGTTCCCGAACAGTACCCGCTTTGGTGCGCGTAGTGGAGTACCAAGTTAGTTCAGTGACAATCACGCCTGCGGCACAAACGCGAACCGTGACCTCGTCAGCGGCGGGTCGCGGTTCCGGCGCCGTGCCTTCCCGCAAGGCGGGTTCACCGGTCACGTAGACAATGTTCATGCGGGTTCCGGACTACTGAGCACCGGCGGCTCGCCGCCTTCTGCCGCTCATGAGGTAAGCGTCTGATCGCGGCTCCAGAAGCGGATCCTTCGAAGGCTCGATGCCATCGACACGCGGCAGCGGATCGAAAATAAGATGCCTCTGCTCAGCTGCGTCGTTTGGGTGGATGCCCGTCAGGTAGATGGTCCCGAAATCAACCAACGGCCGTTCTTCCGGCCAATGAATACTGGAGTCGTCGACGATATCTCCTTCGCCTGCCAGTTGCACCAAAATCTGGATCTTCAACGGCCCGGTCGCGAGACGCTGGCGGATTTCGTCGAAGAGAAAATCTCCCGTTTTCTCCCTTGCGGCGTCAGCATCGAGATAAATACTGGGCCCCGCAGGACGGATGCGATACCTGCCGAACTGTACCCGGCCGGCCTCATTCGTGAAGCGATAGGCATTCACTCCGAAGAAAGACTCCGTGATAAAACTCTGCGGAATCGGCTTCGGCGTTTGAACAAATTCCATTGCCACCGGATGGTTGGCAAGGAATGTCGCGATTGGCTTCGGTTCCACCGCGCCCGGGCCACTGGCCCCTACCGCCTCCAGAAATTCAGCAAACTCATTCGCGGTGCGAGCCGGAAAACCATTCACGGAAAAGTATTTTAAATCCGTAAAGGATAAGCTGATAAAAGAATTTGGAGGGGTGACAGCCTATACCCGATCCCCCGCATCAGGCCTATGGAAAGAAGCG
>CAXSIG010000704.1:2250-3157 GCA_964237255.1 uncultured Bryobacteraceae bacterium | reverse complement strand
CGAACCGGGTCCACTCCTCGCCGCCATGCTCCCAGGCATCGTAGAAGAAACCGCTCTTCCCATTCGGAGTGCTCAACAACCACACGTCCCCATCGCTCACCAGCAGCATCGGCCGCAGCGCCAGATACAGGCTGTCCGGCACGCGCGACGCTTCATCGATGATCAACAAGTTCACCGCCGAGAAGCCACGCACCGTGTCCTCCGTCGCCGGAATCGCCACAATCCTGCTCCCATTCGGAAACACCAGCGACTGCGCATTGCTTCCATCGCCCGTCACCCGCACGCCCAAACGCGCGGCCATCTGCGCCGCCTTCCTCAGCAACTCCGCGCTCTGCCGCTCCGATGGACTCGCGAACAGAATCATCTGCTCCGGCTTCGACATCGCGCGAAATACCGCCAACGCCGCCGTCATGGTCGACTTCCCGAACTGCCGCGCGCAATTTAGAATGACGCGCTTGGCGTTGCACAGCAGAATTTCCCGCTGCCGCGCATCGGGCTCGATTCCGAGCCGCGTAGAGCAGAACCCAACCGCATCCATTCCTTCGCGACAGATTTGCGCCTGCGTCCGAGCAACTGTTTGGGGCACGCACTCCACCCGAACCCAGACACAGTCACGCTCCCAATCCCTCAACGACGCCAGACTCCCGCCAACTGATCGCGAAGCCGCTGCAATTCCGAACTCGCAGAAGGTTGCGCCGTCGCGCGAGCTTGCCGGTCAAACGCATCCGATACTCCGGCGTTGCCACTCAGCACCGAGCCTTCGGTCTTAATCCCAATCTTCTCCAGGTCCCCCTTTCGCAAGCGCATCTGCGACCCCGGCCTGGTCTTTAAAATCATCAATTTCCTCCTGTTATGGAAGTTGCATGATCTCTGCGGAAACCAGCATACCCAGGCTTGGTCGGGAGCC
>CAXSIG010000704.1:0-2240 GCA_964237255.1 uncultured Bryobacteraceae bacterium | reverse complement strand
TATAAAAATTGTAACCTCGCGTTAATCAACTACCTGCGGGTCGGCAACCGGTCATGAAAGAGGTCTCAGAGGAATACAATATTGGATCCTGGGAGAAATTTTGAAGCCGGAGGCAATCTGGAGCTTTCGAGCCTGATCGTCAATGTAGTCCGATAATGAAAAGTAGTGTGGTGAGGAACACGGACTGTCAACTCTGCGCGAGGGAGAGAGCACGTTAAGACGGTCGAGAGTTTCCCGGGTGTCCCTTGCTTGTAGCAAAGCGCGAAGCGAAATGCGGGCTTTTCCGGAAGGACGTACAACGCAAACGCCTCCATTCCGCATTCGGTTACCGGCCCCCCACAGCCGCGTTCGACCGCATCAGCTTCGCCGTAGACCGAAAGATTCTAGCGTAAGTTTTCCAGGCATAGAAGGTCTATCGATCCGAGTATGCAAAAAGCTGCGGTCATGACCGCCTCCCGTTGGTCAGTCATTTGCTCAACCTGCTCGATCCGCCGGGATGTGCGAACCGACAGATCTTGTCTTGGCGAGTCTTCGGCCGGTATCCCTCGGCAAGTTGCTCTTCAGCAGAGATTGCGTCTATTCCCCTGGCTAAATGCGATGCTGCTAAACCGAAACAAGCTATCCAGCCCTTTTGCGGCTGTTCAGTCAACTATGGCTGAACTCGTGTCTCACCTCAGCAGACAGGCCAGTCCACCCAAAGGGTAAACATCGTCTTCGAAGCGCATGACCGGAGGCCGGGTGGGAAAGATTGAAGAAATGTTTGCTAAACTTTCAGGAAAACAATATCTACTAAAGGTAGCTTATGAATTACAGGAGCAGAAGCATTCTTCCTAGATTTGCCCTTATGCTAATCGGGGCAGCGGCACTCGTTTACGGTTCCCCCGGTTTTGGACCATTGCGAAAAAAAACGATTCTTCTACAGGTTAGACAACCCGCGGCTGTGAGACTCTCTCACGCAACCATCGGATTCAAAGGCTCTTCTACAAATCGCGAATACGCCTCTGTTGAGGGCAGCCTTCTGGCTACGCTGGAAACCGAACTCGTAAGCAATGAAAGAACACTCGTGAAGAAAGACAATGTCAATGAAGCAGAGTGGATTTTTGACCTGAAAGTCACTGGCTTCGCCACGCCGCCGCCCCAAACCGTTACGCAAAATTCGGGCAAGTCTGCGACTCAAAAGATTGCGTGGACCGGTTCCCTAAACGCCGCTTATCAGGTACTAGACCACTCTGGGCGCGTTCATGACGCCGGCAATATCAATTATAACTACAACAAAGATTTCGACAATGGTTCTTCTTCGTCGATCTTTAAACTTCCGACAACGAATCCGTTCGGCAAAAAACCGCCATCTGGTGAGATCGTTCCGCACAACACGGAGGATGTGAAGCAAATTATGATCCGTAATGTAGTCCGTCAAATCGCTTCCAATCTTGGTAACACCACGCATCCTGTAGAAGTGCTGGTTGCGACGGGCGAAGATCACTTGAATCGAGCCGAAGTGTTCATGGAACAGAAGCTTTGGCAGCGCGCCATTGACGAATTACAGGGAATGACCGCCTTCCCCAAAGAAGAGGAAGAAGCTTATCGCACGTTTGATTTCGGGTTGGCATATGAGGCAATGGGCTACGATTCGAAAACTTCGTCTGAACAGCGCGCGGATATTTTCAAAGCGGCAGAATATTACGACAAAGCTTTGGAGATGAATCGAAAAGAGAAGTATTTCGTTGAGACCGCGGCAAGAATTAAGGAATCGATTGCCCGTTACAAAGCGTTCGACAACATGCAGGAAGAGGAGACGAATCGGAAATCCGGAAAGGGGCCCAAGCGTGAACTCAAGACGTTGCGGGCTACCGATGTGGTGGATTTGTTTACCAGCAACGTGCCTGAGGATCAGATTCTCGAACTCATTCGAGAGTCTCCTTTAGACTACGATTACCACGATATTCCCACTATGCTGGCGATCTCGAGAGCCAAGGTTCCACTCTCAATCCAGAACGAGCTGCGCAAGAAGGCCGGCGCGCCGCTTCTGAGTGCGCCCGCGAAATAGCAATGAATCGACGGCATTTTCTCGCTACAACGGCAGGAGCCGGTTGGTGCATGGCGCAAACGAAAGGGGATACCGAAGGCGCGGCGAAAGATTTGCTCTGTCAAGCGCTTGAACTGCTCTCGGAAAAGTCAAGCCGGGCTGAGGTCGAAACCGCCCTGAGCCGTCTGCGAACTTGTCTGGACGAGAAAGGAAA
>CAXSIG010000703.1:0-3161 GCA_964237255.1 uncultured Bryobacteraceae bacterium | reverse complement strand
GTTTGAGCGCGCGCGGAGAAGGGCGAGGGCGGGTCCGGGAAGATTCCCGTGCGGATGGAGGTGCTGAGATCTATGACCGAAAAAGTATAAGTACGGGACTGCGCAACGGTTGGGGAAACGAAGGTGGCTTGCCAGACGGCAAACCGGCCGGGCTGTGGTTTCAGATTACCGGCATTGATGTTACTTACACGTAATACCAGAACATCGCTCTGCCAACTTCGCGCCGCGGAGAACATTTGCGCCAGCGCGTGGAGACCGGTAACCGGATCCGGCTGTTTTTCCACTTCCTTTTTTGGGGCGCTGGATGAGCATCCCGCCAAGCCGAAAGCAAACAAGATTGCGAGCACGCGGAATCGCAGCATGAGAACCCATCATAACGGCTGTGGTTTATGCGGCTTGACATGGTACAAGAGGGCCTATGTCTACTACGGCGTCTATCGAAGACGCGACCCTGATCCTTAAGCTGTACGAGCTACGGCGCGAAGACCGGCTACGCGCCGCGCGCGCATGGTTCGCACAATCTTTCAAGTGCACCACGATGGAGGAATTTCGCAAGCTTTGTCCGCAGGATACTCCAGAGAACGCATACGTCCGGCAATTGACGACTTATTGGGAGATGGTGGCATCTTTTCTCAATGCGGGAGTCTTGAATAAGGACTTGTTTTACAAAAGCGGAATGGAACTGCTCTTTACGTTTGAGCGGATTCGGCCGCTGGTGGCCGAATTCCGGCAATCGCGCAACAATCCTTCCGCGTATGGAGAAATGGAGAAAGCTTCCGGGGAGATGATCGAGTGGCTGAACGCGCAATCTCCTGATGCGTATCCAACCTTTGCGCGCATGGTGCGGGGCGCGTAACGTTCCATACTGTTGGCTTCGCAATCCAAATCTTTTCCTAACGCTCTCAGGCTACCTTTGTGTTGAGGAGTTTTTTCCATGCCGAAGAATTCACATAAAGAAGCAGCACAGCACCACGAGAATGCAGCCAAGGCCCACCACACAGCCGCAGAGCATCACGAAAAAGGAGATCACGCGGCAGCAACCAAGCATTCTGAAGCTGCCCATGAGCATTCCGCCAAGGCGCACGAGCATTCGGGCAAGGCCCACGAGAAGTCCAAGAGCAACAAATAGCTCATCACTCGATTTTTACAGGGCCCGCCGGACATACCGGCGGGCTTTTTGTATTTTGAGTCCCGCGTATTCGCGATTGCCTTTAAGTGAAAACAATCAGTAGACTGAGAAAGTAATTCAGCACTTATACCCCGATCTTTGGGAGGTAGTCCAAATATGAGCATGTGGAACAAAAAACCGGAAGACCAACCAGCACCACCGCCCGCGCCTCGTCCCGCCGGTGCGGCGCCGGTTTCCAGTCCGATAGAACCCAGGAGAGAACCAGCACCTATGTCTACGACAACGCCGTTCAAGAGTCCGGAAATGGATTCATCGCGCAACTCCGCCACCATTGGCAAAGCGGTGAAGATCATCGGACAGATATTCAGCAAGGAAGACCTTTACGTCGATGGCGATGTGGAAGGAACGATCGAGTGCCAGGACAACAAACTCACCGTGGGACCGAACGGCAAGCTGCAAGCCGGGGTTCGGGCGCGCGAGGTTGTCGTGCTGGGGCAGGTAAAAGGAAACGTGGAAGCGAACGACCGCATCGATATCCGCAAGGACGCCCGTCTGGTTGGCGATATTAAGACGGCGCGAATTGTGATTGAGGACGGAGCGTACTTCAAGGGTTCGATCGACATCGTAAAACCTGATGCAGCCAAGACATCGTCCGGCGCACCGGTCAGCCAGCCTGCCGGCGCTCCAGCGCCCGCCCGTCCGCCCGCTCCCCCAACAGGCACGCCTACACCGGTTGGCGCTGGCACTGCTGAAGTCAAGCGCTAGCATCCAACAGGAGAGATTTCATTTTGCTGCCGGAACGGTTTAGAAGTATGTTTCGCGCGTCGGGCCCCAATGCTTCAGGCTTGGATCTGGCGCCACGTTTCCCATCCGCCACGGCAGCGGCGCGGTCAGTAAAGGAAGTGCAAAGTGTCCGGCAAAGCCGCGGGCTGGACCAGTTTTTCTCTTATATCAGCGATCAAGCCGGCCTGTCGATTCTCGACCTGGCCGGTCTGACGCAGCAGAATACGAACTTTGTTACCGACTTGGGACACAAGCTTTATACCCAGGACTTTCTCCGCAGCTTGGACGATACGTTTGGCAGTGAAAATCCCGCCGATCAAAACGCTTCGAATCGCATCGATTATTTTCTGGAACAGAATCTGGACTTTCAGGAGAACACCTTCGACGGGGTGCTGGTGTGGGACGTGATGCAATATTTGTCGCCCGTGCTCTTGAACGCGACCATAGAACGGCTGCACCGAATTACACGGCCGCGGAGCTATCTGCTCGCATTTTTTAACGCGGACGAGAAGTCATTGATGGCGCCGCATACGACGTTCCGAATTCAGGATAAGTCAACGTTGAACCTGGTGCAGAAGGGCGTCCGGCAGCAGGCGCAGGTGTTCAATAACCGGAGCTTAGAGAAGCTGTTCGGGAAATTCGAATCGGTCAAGTTTTTTTTGACACGCGAGAACTTGCGAGAAGTAATCGTTAAACGGTAAGCGCGTTTACCCTGCCTGTCAAAATTCGACGCGTATCGAGAGTTGGATCCACCGTGCGCTGTTGGTCCGGTTCGGAGGCGTGTAAGTGGAATTAACGGTTCCGAACGTATTTGGGTTCGTGATGTTGAGATTCGCCTGCGACGGATTGGCGAAATTTGGGTGGTTCAAGACGTTGAAAAGATCGGCGGCGAACTTGGTGTTCAGCCGCTCCCAAATTTTCGTGTCTTTGCTTAGACTCAAATCCAGGTTGCGGTACCCAAGGCCCCGTATGGGATTCGCTCTGCCGCTTCGGCCATCGCTCGATAGCAAAACGGGACGGAAACTTGTGATGGAATTCTTGCCGTTCGCAAAAAAATTATAACCAGTGCCGGCGATAGGACTGCTCAAGCCAGTGGACACGGAAGCGGTCTGGATGGCACCCGATCGCAACTGGAAGGACGAGTACTCGCCGCACTTCGCCGGACGCCACGTCGTCATCCTGCCCGACGAGAACAAGGTCGGCCGCAAGTATGCTGACTCGGCTGCCCGGTCGGTTCATCCCGTCGCCG
>CAXSIG010000702.1:0-3165 GCA_964237255.1 uncultured Bryobacteraceae bacterium | reverse complement strand
ATTCCAGGCACGTCGAAGGGTATGGCTGAGGGGCTTAGTTCGGGCGATCTTTCGGATGGCACTCGAAACGGCCCAGGTCTCGGTTCCCGCAACGGACACGCTCCCGTTTACTTTGGCCCCGGCGCCGGTCCTGGCCCCCTCCACCATTACGTCTTTGAATTTTATGCTCTCGATACGAAGCTCGATCTCCCTCCTGACACCACACGCGATGCTCTTTTGAAGGCGATGGACGGCCATGTAATCGGAAAAGCCGCTTGGTTTGGCCGCTTCCATACGCCCGCCAAGTAACCCTTTACTGAAACCGTATAACATCGCTGAATGACAACGCCAGGCGAATCGAATGAGTACAGGACAGCGCGCGATCGTCTCCTTGAAAAGGAGGTAGAACTTCGCCGGGCTATGGAAGACGTTGCGATCGCCCGCCGTTCACTCCCTTCTGGTGGCGAGATCCCGGAGGACTATGTCTTCCAATCCATAGATCCGTCCGGAACAACCTGTGAGGTAAAGCTTTCGGAACTGTTTGAGCCGGGGAAAAACTCACTGGTGATTTATAACTTCATGTTTCCTCGTCATCCGGAGGACGACCGTCCAGGACCATCGAGTGGTGCTCTTTCGCGAGTTCCGCGGGACCAAGGCCCTTGCCCATCCTGCACAGCCCTCTTGGACCAGCTCGACGGGGCCGTCCCGCATGTCGAGCAGCGTTTGAATTTTGCCGTCGTAGCCAAAGCGCCACCTGCCCGCATTGCCGCTTTCGCAAAGGACCGCGGGTGGAGGAACTTGCGTCTCCTGTCCGCTGCCGGAAACTCCTTCAAGCGAGACTACTGTGCGGAAACGCCAGAGGGTTTTCAAATGCCGATGCTAAACGTCTTTCTTCGGAAGAACGGACATATACGGCACTTTTGGAGTTCCGAGTTGCTATACGCGCCTACTGAGCGTGACCAGGATCCACGTCACGTAGGAACGCTGGAGCCTCTTTGGAATCTCTTCGATCTCACCCCGGAAGGCCGGCCCGTGTGGGATGAACAACTGCAGTACGGAGATTGCTGCTCAGGCTAGCTGTTTGTAAGCAACGCCGGACCCGTGCCAGGCCACTACTATAAAATCGGCCTAGAAAGTTATCCAGGAGGTGTCGTGCATCGTTCCGCCATTTTCTTCGCCTTGATGCCTGTTTGCGTGTCCGCGCAGAAGAGTGTCCCGCCCGCTCCCAGTCAGTCTTCGCGACCGAATCAGGAAGACGCGAATGCGAACCGCCTTCCAGTCAAACGCGTGGTCCTGTACAAAAACGGGGTGGGCTACTTCGAGCACATCGGCACCGTCACAGACAACGGAAGCGTTACGGTCGCATTCACCACCGGGCAATTGGACGATGTACTGAAGTCGCTCACGGTGCTCGATCAAGGGGGAGGGCGAATCACGGGCGTAACTTACGGTTCATCAGCCCCGCTGGACAGACAACTTGCCGATCTTCGCCTGAACACCGGAGAGAAGACTACACTTTCCGATTTCCTCAGCGCTCTACGCGGCGCGAACATCGAGATTAAAACGGGAGCATCCACCATTACCGGCCGGCTCTTAAGTGTTGATCGCAAAACCCGCACGGGCGGCGGCTCAACCGTAGAAGTCGATTATCTCTCGCTCATCACCGAAAACGGCGAAGTGAAAACGACGGAATTGGCTTCTGGATTTTCCGTGCGACTCCTTGACGCCGGCCTAAGCGCCACCGTAAAGCGCTACCTCGACCTTGTCGGTTTGGCCCGCGAACCCGATCAGCGCAAAATGGTCGTCACCACCGCCGGAACGGGGACGCGACCGCTCATGCTCAGCTACATTAGCGAAACGCCGGTGTGGAAGGCGACCTACCGAATCGTGCTCCCGACACAACCGAATAAGAATCCCCTGTTGCAAGGCTGGGCAATCGTTGACAACACCGGCGCACAGGATTGGGAAAACGTGGAACTCTCGCTAGTCGCCGGTGCACCTCAATCGTTCGTGCAGAAACTTTCTTCGCCCTATTACACTCGTCGTCCTGTTACGCCGATCAAAGAAAGTCTAAGCGCGGCCCCACAGACCTTTGAGGCGCCGCTCTCTTCAGGCGGTCAGCGGCTTGCAGGTTCTGTTCGGGATACGTCAGGGTCCGTCATCGCGGGAGCGCATGCCAGGGTGTTCAGTGCCGCCGGCACACTGATTGGCGAGACTACCAGCGACTCTCAGGGCCGGTTTGCCTTCAGCCCGGTGCCGGAAGGTCAACTGCGTTTAGAGGTTACTTCGACAGGCTTCGCGACCGCTGAGCAGTACATCGCGGTGGTGGCAGATCGCCCGTCGAATCAAAACGTCGTGCTGAGGATCGGATCGATTGCGGAAACAATAGAGGTCACAGCGGACGGGAGCGCTCTTTCCACAAGCAGTTCTGCTGCCTCAGGAGTAATGGCGGGAAGTGGTCGTGCTACCGGTACCGGGGCGGCGTTGGGGCGTGGAACCGGGATCGGGACCGGTACGGGAGTTAGCAGAAACTTTGCCACGGCGCGGGGTGAGTCCGGCGGTGTCGGCGGGGGCAGTTACACGGCGGCAACTCCGGAAGACCTTGGCGACCTTTTCGAGTACAAATTGAAGGAGCCGATCTCAATCCGCAAATCGCAATCCGCTCTGGTGCCGATCTTACAAACCGATGTGTCGGCGGAAAAAGTTTCCATCTGGAACCCGCGGAATCGCATGGCTAAACCGCTACGCGCGTTATGGTTGGAGAACTCGAGCGCGCTGACGCTCGATGGCGGAAGTTTTAACGTTCAGGAATCCGGCGTTTTCGCCGGTGAGGGCATCTTCGATTCCATTCGGTCCGGTGAAAAGCGCCTGATCTCCTACGCCGCGGATCTGGCGCTTACGCCGGACACGAAGACCGGCCCTGTCGTCCAAAGAGCAACCAAGGTGCGGGTCGTCGGGGGCCTTCTCACCGTAGTCAAAGAGCAAACGGAAAGCACGACCTACACCTTTCGGAATGCTGACAAATTGGCGCGAACTGTGATTGTCGAGCATCCCGCGCGAAGGGATTACGCGTTACGCAGCCCAACAAAACCGGTCGAAACCTCATCCGGGTTCATGAGGTTTCGCTTAGAAGCGCCGCCGGGGCAAACGGCCAATCTATTGGTAGAAGAAGCGCGGCCTTTAGAA
>CAXSIG010000701.1:1803-3176 GCA_964237255.1 uncultured Bryobacteraceae bacterium | reverse complement strand
GCGAACCGGCGATCAGGTCCGTGGCGCCTGCCTCTTCGGCCATGTAGTGCGGATTCTCGTACCGCATGTCAATCACGCCGGTCCCGATCTCAATCTTCCGCGTTCGGGCTGCAACGGCCGCAAGGAGCGGGAAGGGCGACGCGAGTTGTCGAGCAAAGTGATGGACCCGGAAATAGGCTCCATTCATCCCAAGACGTTCGGCCTCAACAGCAAGGTCAATCGACTGAAGAAGAACATCGGCTGCTGATCGCGTTTGCGAATGTGGTGAAGGCGTCCAATGGCCAAATGACAAGAAGCCGATATTTTTCATACAAGTAAGTTAGATGTTTAGAAAGAACGAACGACTCTCGACCTGCTAAACCGAGTCGGCTTAACGGAGGGGCGGGTTGTATGCGGGACAGATGCTCACGCATGAGAGAACCAACTCACGTCCGTCATCCATAAGCGTCTCCATCATGTTCCTTCCGGACATCTAAAGAGTATGAGCTCATCGATCAGGTCATGAGCTTCTCGGATCGATTACAGGAAGTTGTTTTACTTCAAAGCCGCAATGAGCGATGACACATAGTCGAGCGAAGCGAAAAGAACGCGCGTTCAACAGTAGCCAAAATGGGCAATTCACCTTTGGCCGGAGTACATGGAGCCCAATCCGCGCGCGAGCACGATGGTTAACGATTTTGACCAATAAAGTGCTGATAACATACCGAACGTACGTGGCGGAAAATGATGAACACCGACGGCGTCAAGGTTCTGGAGCGATTCAAGGGATTATGCACTACTGCGCATTCAGATCCCCATGTTGAAGGACTAGGAAGGAATTTTGGTTTTATCCGACCACCGGCTGTTGACGATGCGACTAGATTCGCGAAGGATGAGTTTGTGATCAGGGATGAACAGGAATTTGTTCCTTTCATTTCCCGTATCCCCAAAACGATCCCGGTCTTTGTGCCATCCCCTCCGCCCAGCGAGGATACCCTTCTTCGATATCCGAAGATCGACTTCCAGAACCACATGGTGATCGTCATCGTCTCTCACGAACCAAACTGCTTCATCGATTTGGAGATCGTTGGGATCAAACTTGGGGGAGGCGCCATGCAGGTTCTATGCCGCTACGGTGAGCCCGGTCCGATTGCGCAAAAGATCATCGAACATGGGACCTATTGCGCTGCAGTGGTTGATCGATTCGATGGAAACATGATTTTCATACGGAATTCCGATTGACGCCCCCCCGCGAGTCGGCGTTAGGCGCAGCGTTGTCCACGCGCTGAGCGATCGTCGGCCACCCTGCCAGAACAAGTGGCGGCGTGACAAATCTCGCGGCGCAGCTAGCCACGTCATCCACATTGGCTTCGACGGTAACCAAGGCTATTCGT
>CAXSIG010000701.1:0-1793 GCA_964237255.1 uncultured Bryobacteraceae bacterium | reverse complement strand
CACTGGCGTGATTGGCGGGCCGGGCGGCATTCCGGGTTTTCTGAGCCCGTGGCGCTCAGCAGCGGCGGTTACGGTGCATCCCAGCCCCCACGGGCACTGGTGGATGAGGCGGGTTATTCAGCGGCATTAGCGGTTGTGGCGAATGTCCACGTGAACTGAAGTGGGCTTCTGATGGCACGCGCTGTTGCGTTTACGTTGTCGATTCGCCAAAAGGCGCCCCGCTTTTCGCGCAGAGTTTGATCAATGGCAGAACGAGGAGAATTGCACGGACAATCCAAGTGAATGAGGGTTCAGGAGTTGCGGTAATTACATTAATCTCGCCCGTTCCAGCGTTGAAGTTGCCTGTAAAGAGATTCACAACGTAAAGAGAGTCGGCGGTCGCGAGCAGCGAATCCGGATGACTAGGACCTGATTGTCCCGCATCGAGAAAATCCGTATACATACCCGAAGCACTGACAAATGCAACCGGATCCGATGGATTTTGCAGTCCACCGGAAGTGTACACTCCGTGAAATCCCACAAAAACGCCGCCGCTGAAAACCGAAGGAAAGTTGGACGGAGCGAGAGCTAAACTCGCAATTCCCGCACTATTGAAATTGATTGAGGGTTGAAACGCTACTAGCGGTTGTGCTCCTTGGCCTCCGACGGCAATGCCGGTGCCGTACTCCGTATAATTGCCGGGATATCCATAAAAAGGGATGCCGGAAACATTTGCGGGGATAGCATTCAACTCATCCGCACTTACAGGAGCACCCGACACGTCAAAGTTGTTATCTCCAAAGAATATGGTTCCTGATTGATTGATAATGGGATTCGTTGTGTTTCGAATGCCGCTGGCTAACTGCACAGCACTCGTGACTACTGGAACGCCTCCCGAAGTATTCACGGTCAGAGCGTCGATCGAGCCTCCAGGAAGCTGGGCAGCGATCAGTCCAGTTAAGGTCACAGGGCCACCCGGAGTTCCATCGTTACCAAGTGCCTCCAGACCGAAGACGATCTTGTATTGTCCTGGAGCGATTTGCATCACTCCGGGCTCCAGGCTTGCGGCATCACCTCCAGGTTGGTATTGAAAGTGAACGGAACCGACATTAGTATATGAGTTTCCGCTACCAGCTAAAAACGTTAAGTCCGCCATCTTAAACCCGGCTGAAGTTTGGTTTCCTACTGTACTGACTACGATTAGATTGTTGTCCAGCTTCTGGACGCCGGTAACCGCTCCGGGCAAGTTGGAAGAAACGACGGTGGTCACGCCACCTGCATATCGAAGGACTTGGCCAGATCCAAGATAATAAGCGAACTGACCGCTCCCACCGCTTCCTGCTTGGGGGGTTGTACTTCCGATTAACAATGACCCGTCCGTGAGGCGAGCGAGCCCGACAGGATAATCCAAACCAGTCAGAACGGTATAAGTCTGGAACTGGCTGGAGTACGCGGAGTCGACAACAACACTCGCGCGGCAGAAGCCTGCAAGCAAGATCGCGGCGATGGAAAGTCTCTGAATCATAGTTGACTTGAAATTTTACAGTAAGAGAGCGGTACATAGTTACCGTGTAAGTAAGAATCTAGTGAAAATCCCGAGAAGCTTGGACGATGTGGCAATCCGGTCAGGTCTTTCGAGCTTACTCACTCGCTAGCAAATGGTTCCGCCATCTACCGGCCAACAATGCGGCCTTCCTTCATCGCGAACCCGGGAGCGGCGTTCGGCGAAGGCGGAAAACGCGAGTAACAGAGAAACAGCGAGGCGCATGGCGGTTACCTCAACAGATCGCACAACATCGTTTCCCGTGCAGACT
>CAXSIG010000700.1:284-3194 GCA_964237255.1 uncultured Bryobacteraceae bacterium | reverse complement strand
GTGGCGAAAAAGTTGTTGAACTTCGCGGCAGCCTGCGGGTCCCAAGGTTGGTCCAGATCGTCCTTCGGACTGTGATACCGGTCCGCGTACCACTTCCGGTACACCCCTTCTTCCGGACTGCCCGGCTGATATCCGAAGATGAATCCTACGGCAGGGACGCCCATGTTCATGAAGTTGATGTGGTCCGATCGCCGAAGTAAGTTGCGACCCGGCTCAGGGTCCGGCTGGATCCGGATGTCCATACTGGCCGCTACTTGCTTCACGGTGTCTCCCAGCGTGCTCTCATCGAGCGCCAGGGTGGTAAGGAGCTTCAGCGGAAAGATGGGCCGCAGCTGATCCAAATTGATATTAGCGACCAGGCTCTCCTTCGGTACCGTCAGGTGTTGGACATAGTAGCGAGAGCCGAGCAATCCCTTTTCTTCGCCGGTCACGACAGCGAACAAGACGGAGCGCTTGAGCTTCGTCCCGCTTCGCTTCAAATTTTCGGCGAAGTCGATGAGAGTCGCGACATAGGCGGCATCATCGAAAGCGCCGTTATACATGCCGTCGCCATGGTTCGACGTACCCAAGCCATAACCGTCTAGGTGTGCGGACAGCACGACCGTTTCCTTCACGGACCCGGGCAGCATCGCGAGCACGTTATCGGATTCAATGTCGTCCGAAGACACCTTCACCTTGCCGCGCAGGGTCAGCGGCAGCGCAAAACTCCGCACCGGCTTGCCGGCTTCCAAGAGGCCTGAGAGTTCTTTGTATGTATGTCCGGAGCCTTGAAACAACATTTCGGCAACCGTAACGCCATCCCTGAGGGCGAAGCCGGAGCGCGTTCGTCTCCGCGCAAGCGGACTGTTGCCGCATAAGCCACCGGCCAGCGCGGAGGTTCAGGACCGCCCGCGGCATCGATGGTTAACGTTGCAGCCGCGCCGCCCGGCGTTCCAGTTCGCCGCCCTCGTCCAATCTGAACGACGATCTTGCCTTTTGTTTCGAGGGGCTCCGAACTTGCGTCCGTTCCTATAAAGACGAGCCCTCCGGAAACATCGGAAGGCGGATCCGCACCCGCGCCGCAGGTGATTTGCCGATACAATTCCAACTGCTTCGCCGTACCCGCAGCATCCACCAACTCGAAATGCGTTTGTGCCGCATCCAGCTTGTAGCGGTGCATCGGCACGCGTTGAAAGTAGCCCTGTTCTCCGGCGGGCTTAAGACCGGCGCGTTCCAACTGATCGGCTACGTATTCCGCCGCTTTGCGATATTCCGGAGACCCGGTATCGCGTCCCTTCATCCCGTCGTTCGCCAGGAACTGGACGTGTTTCCACCAGTTGCGAGTAGCCGCGTCGGGCTCGGTTGCTGTTAGTGATAGGACGAAAACCACCGCAGTGACAGCTAGGCGCATGATCGATTATGCCAACTCCGCCAGGACGGCTTGGGTAACACGGTCGGTGGTAGCGTTTCCTCCCAGATCGGGCGTGTGGTTTGCCGGGTCGCTCAAAACTTTGGCGATCGCACCGTTCAACTGCGCGGCTTCTTTCTCCAGCCCCAGGTGTTCCAGCATTTGCGCTCCGCACAGAAGCGTCGCAATCGGGTTTACCACTCCCCTTCCCGCAATGTCCGGAGCGCTGCCATGCACCGGCTCGAACATGGAAGGTCCGCGCCGTGTGGGGTCCAGATTCGCGCTCGGCGCCAGCCCCATGCTGCCAACGAGAATCGCCGAAATATCGCTCAGAATATCGCCGAACAAGTTCGACGCGACTACGACATCGAAGGACTCCGGCCGGCGGATGAAGTTCATGGCCGCAGCGTCGATCAGTAACGATTCCGTCGAGATGTCCGGATACTCTTCCGCGACTGCGGCGAACGCGCGGTCCCACAGCACCATCGAAAAGCCCTGCGCGTTTGACTTCGTAATGGAGGCGACGCGCTTACGGTCTCGTTTGCGCGCCAGGTCGAAGGCAAACCGGATAATGCGGTCGCATCCCCGGCGCGTGAAGACGCTCGTTTGTACGGCCACTTCATCCGGCTGACCCTGGTAAACGAAACCTCCGATTTGGGCGTACTCTCCCTCGGTGTTCTCTCGGACGACCACCATGTCGATGCGCTCGCCTTTTCGCAAGGCTAGCGGTGAACGCACGCCGGGGTACAGAATGGCCGGCCGCACGTTCGCGAACTGATCGAATCGTCTCCGAATCGGGAGCAGCAGGCCGTTCAACGTGACGTGGTCCGGGATATCGGGATGGCCCACGGCGCCCAGAAATATCGAGTCGAAAGGAGCCAAAACATCCAGGAAGTCTTCGGGCGCCATGCGTCCATTAGCGAAGTAATAATTCGACCCCCATAGCAGGTCCGTCCATTCTATTGGCGCGAGTCGATCTAGAACCCGCTTGCCCGCGGGTACTACTTCTTCTCCAACGCCGTCCCCGGCAATCGCCGCAACTCGGAATCTCTTCACTGTTGTTTACTATAAGTTGTTGACTCCTTTTTCACTTACAGGCAAGCGAGCGTTGGTGGCGGGAGCCAGTCGAGGAATCGGTTTAGCGATTGCGAAATTGATCGCGGAAGCGGGAGCACGGACGGTGTTGGCGGCGCGCAGTGAAGCCGCTTTGGAGAAGCAGGCGCAGGCACTCAATGAATCGGGCCTGTCCGCCAGTTGCATCAAGCTTGATTTCTGCGATCGCGAATCGATTCGCAATTGCGCGGAGCAAGTAGGCCATGTCGATATCCTGGTCAACGTTGCCGGCACTAACGTCCGCCGCCGCTTCGAGCAGTACACGAAAGAAGAATACGACTACCTGATGCAGACCAATCTGCACGGCATTGTGCAATTGACTCAGTTAGTCGGGGCGAAGATGATCGCGGCGGGCAAGGGTGGCAAGGTGATTCACATCGGCAGCTTGATGAGTCTGCTCGGCATACCCT
>CAXSIG010000700.1:0-220 GCA_964237255.1 uncultured Bryobacteraceae bacterium | reverse complement strand
AAACTGCATTGCGCCTGGGTTCATTCTCACGGACCTGAATCGTGACATGTGGCAGGCTCCGGAAATGGCGCAATGGTTGGCGGGCGTGCAGGCGAACCCGAAGATGGGGTCACCGGACGATGTCGCGCCGCTTGCACTGTTCCTGGCGAGCAAAGGCGCGGACTATATTACGGGCCAGGTAATCGCGGTGGACGGCGGCTACACCACAACGGCTGTATGG
>CAXSIG010000699.1:0-3197 GCA_964237255.1 uncultured Bryobacteraceae bacterium | reverse complement strand
TCGAAATGTTGTCTGTCCCGAAATAAGGAGTTCTGCTATGAAATACGTAGTCCTTGGATTTTGTCTCGTTACCCTGGCACAGGCGGCGCGTGTCGAATCGCCAAGCGGCAGCCGTCAAACGCCGCCGACAATCGGGTCGGTGTCACCGCGTGGATGGGCGCGCGGCACCACAGTCGAGCTAACGGTGGAAGGGTTAAACCTTGCCAAAACGTCAGCCATCTATTTCAGCGAGCCGGGCGTAAAAGGCCCCGTAACCGGGGTAAAAGAATTGCCGGACGTTCCCGAGGTGCGCTTGGGCTCAAATGGTACGGCGTCTACGGTGGACTTAGGCCCCCTTCCGCCGCGTTATCAGGTGACGCTTGAAGTGGAGGTCTCGTCAGATGCTTCCGTGGGGCCTGTGGATTTTCGACTACTTACTCCTCGCGGAACCACGCTCACCGCACGAGCTGTGGTGGAGCCTTTCTACGGAGAGAGCCCGGATCGCGAACCGAACGATACGCCGGAAGACGCGTTTGAATCGTTTCTCCCTTCCATCCTTGCCGGCACGATTTCGAAGCCGGGCGATGTTGATTATTTCAAGATCCGCGCCGAAGCCGGCGAAGATCTGGTGTTCTGGAACTCCGGTCCCATGTTGGGGTCGGCTCTCGAGCCAACCGTTACGGTGAACGCTGACGACGGGAAGACTATTTGCGAATTTGTGTTAACGCGCGATCAACCGGCACGGCAGCGTCGGTTCGGCCAAGCGGGGGTTTATTACGTCCGCGTGTCGGACGGGCAACAAGGCGGAAGTGCGAATCACATGTATCGAATCGCGGTCGGAAAGCTTCCCGTCGTGCTCACAGCTTTCCCGCTCGGAGTGCAGCGCAGCCATCCCTCTGCTGTCGCGTTCAGCGGCTTTCACCTTGGTAAGGCAGCTACGGTTAGCGTGAACGCCGAAACACCGGACCTGACCTACCTGCAACCGAAGACTTTGAATCGCGTAAAGCTGGCTGTGGGTGAGCTTCCTGAAGTGGGCACGCCGGAGCGGATTGGCTCTGTTTCAAACGCGATGAGTGTTCATGTGGGAACAACGGTGAATGGTCACGTAACTACGCCCGCTCAATACTTTCGGTTTCATGCTGCGAAAGGCGAACAGATTGTCATTGATGTGAATGCTCGCCGACTGGGATCGCAGCTTGATTCGTTGATCGAGGTACTGGATTCGCAGGCCAAGCCGATCGAAACCATGACGATCCGAGCCGTGAGCGAAACCGCAACGTCGCTACGCGACCACGATTCCGCCTCACCAGGAATCCGTCTTGCCACCTCGACCAACTTCGATCCCGGCGACTACATCATGATCGGAGGCGAGATCGTGCGGATTAAAACGATACCGCCGAATGCCGATAACGACTTTATTTTCGAATCGTTCGGCGGTGAGCGAATCGCCTATTTCCAAACCAGCTCCGAAGCGCACGCGCTGGACTCGCCCGCGTATAAAGTGGAAGCCGCCCCACCCGGCGCGAAATTTCCTCCGAATGGTTTGCCCACCGTACACCTGACGTATCGCAATGACGATGGCGGCCCCGGTTACGGCAAAGATTCGCGACTGGACTTTCGCGCACCCGCTGAGGGCGATTACATTCTGAAGCTGGCCGACGTCCGTGGTATGACCGGACCGGAGTTCGCGTACCGTCTCAGCATCCGTCACCCGGCGCCGTCCTACACATTGACGGAGTCGCCGACAAATCCGAATATCCCTGCCGGTGGACGAATCCCGATTACGATCACGGCAATGCGAACCGACGGACACAATGATCCCATCGGGGTGGACATATTGAATCTGCCGCGGGGGATTCATGCGTCGCACGGCGTCATCAATCCGGACGACACACGAACCACTATCATCCTGAGCGCCGACGCGGATGCGAGCATGACCGGCGCAACGCCATTTGCTGTCTCGGACGGCAAGGGCCATGTTGCCGACCCGGAAGACCGTCTCAAGCTGATATCTCTGATCGGGACGTCGGATGTTCAGTTGTCCGCCGAGACGAAAGCCGTAACTTTGACGCCGGATCGCGATGCGGAAGTATCGGTGGTGATCTCGCGTCACAACGGGTTTGCGGGTAGAGTGCCGGTGGAAGTTCGTAATCTGCCGCCGGGTGTTGAGGTGTCCGATACGGGTTTAAATGGAGTTCTGATCAACGAGAATGAAGTCCGGCGATCCTTCAAGCTCCACATGCTGCCAACTGCAAAACCGCTCACCCAGCCGATTTATGCAAGCGCACTGGTAGAAACGCGCGCAGGCGGACAGCAGAACACCTTTACCGGCGAATCGATTCAACTCACGCTGGTCCCAAAGACCCTATGAAATTCGGTGTCAACACGTTTATTTGGACCGCGGTGTTCGACGGTTCGCATTTACCGCTCTTGCCGAAGATCAAGGCGGCCGGCTTCGATGGCGTGGAAGTATCCATGTTCGATCCCGCGAAATTTGAAGCGGAGGTAATTCGCAAGGGTCTGGAGGAGAACGGACTGGAGTGCACCATCTGTTCCGTATTGAGTCAGGAAGTGAGCATGATCTCGGCGGATCCGGGAGCTCGCAAGCGGGCGCGGATTCATCTGAGCGATTGCGCGAAGAAGGCGGCGGATGTCGGCGCGAAGATAATTGCGGGGCCGCTGTACTCACCCGTGGGCTATCTTCCCGGCAGGCGCCGCACGGAAGACGAATGGAAATGGGCAGTCGACTGCTACCGCGAAATCGGGCCGACCTTGACGAAAAACGGTGTCACCATCGCCGTTGAGCCGTTGAACCGTTTTGAGACTTACTTCTTGAATACCGCCGCCGACGCCGTGAAGTTATGCGATGAGATCGGTCATCCGAATGTCGGGATTCTCTTCGATACGTTTCACGCAAACATCGAAGAAAAAGATATAGCAAACGGCTATCGCACGGTGGCGCGGCACCTGAAGCATGTTCACACGTGTGAGAACGACCGCGGGATCCCGGGGACAGGTCACATTCCCTGGACATCTGTTTTCCAGGCGCTGCAGGAGATTGGCTACGATGGCTGGCTGACGATCGAGAGCTTCGGCTTCTCGCTGGGAGAGCTAAGCGCCGCGGCTTCCATCTGGCGCGATATCGCTCCCAAGCCGGAGGACATCGCTTTCGAAGGCGTGAAGTTTGTACGCGAACACGCGATAAACTCGTAATGCGT
>CAXSIG010000698.1:0-3208 GCA_964237255.1 uncultured Bryobacteraceae bacterium | reverse complement strand
GACCTTTTTCGGCATCAACATAAAACGTTATTCCTCCCCGCCATGCCCGGTCTTATCGTCGGGCGCGTTGGCTTGCGGATCCGCATGACCGCTTGCCGGCGGCACAGCCGAAGATTCAGGCGTTGACGCTTGACCTTCCTGCTTCCAGGAAGGATTTGCCAGCGGAGGCATCAGCGAAGAACTTGTCCGTCCCGGACGCGCCATTTCACCAGGGGCGGCTTGCACCGGAATGCCTGCGTCTTGCGCTTGGTCCCGTTGCCCGGCTTCACGACTACCGGAATCGCGTCCACCAGAGTCACGACCACCACCATCGCGGCCGCCATCACGGCCACCGCCATCGCGGCGGGGCCGACGATCACGATCCGAACGTTCCTGGCGCTCACGTCGCGGCTCGGGATCGCCCGTCAATGAGCGCCGCTTGCCTTCGATGATTTCGCCCTTATAAACCCACGCCTTGATTCCGATCACACCGTAGGTGGTATGCGCTTCACTAAAACCGTAATCGATATCCGCCCGGATCGTGTGAAGCGGGAGCTGGCCTTGCAGATACCATTCGCTACGAGCGATTTCCGCGCCATTTAAACGGCCTGATACACGGACTTTGATTCCCTTACAACCGAAGCGAAGCGCGGAATCGACCGCCTTTCGCATGGCGCGCCGGAACGCAACGCGTTTCTCAAGCTGTAGAGCGACGGACTCGGACACCAATTGCGCATCCAATTCCGGTTTATGAACTTCGTTGATGTCGATGAAGACTTCGCGCTTGGTGGATTTCGCTAAGTCCTGCTTCAGCTTCTCGATTTCCGCGCCTTTGCGACCGATAATAATGCCAGGGCGAGAGGTTCGAATCGTGACCCGTAACTTGTTGCCGGGGCGATCGACTTCAATCGAACTGACGCCGGCCGATTTTACACGCTTGCGAAGTTCGGTCTTGATTTCCGAATCTTCCTGAAGCAGCTTCGAATAATCCTGCTTGGCAAACCAGCGGGAGCGCCACGGCTTGGTGAAGCCGACCCGGAAGCCGTATGGATGAACCTTTTGTCCCATTTATAGAGCCTCGTCCGCGACGCGAATCACAATGTGCGCCATGCGGCGTTGATATCGATATGCCCGGCCCATCGGAGCGGGACGGATGCGCTTCATACGCGGACCTTCATTGACGTACGCTTCGGCGACACGGAGAGCATCGACGTCGACATCGTTCGAAAGATCCTGCGCGTTTGCGATCGCCGACTTCAATAGCTTTTGCACTGCCGGCGCAATGCCTTTGTTGGTATGTTGCAGGGTCGAAATCGCAGCGCCCACTTGCATGCCCCGAATCAGATCCACCACCAGGCGGGCCTTTTGCGGCGAAACTTTCATGTACCGTGCTTCTGCTTTGGCTACCATTTCGTCCTCTTACGAGCGCGCCGATTTCTCGGTGGCCGCCTTCACTGCATGGCCCTTGAACGTTCGGGTGGGCGAAAACTCGCCCAACTTATGGCCGACCATGTTTTCCGTCACGTACACCGGGATGAATTTCTTGCCGTTGTGAACCGCGATCGTGTGACCGACAAATTCCGGCAGCACCGTGGATCGACGCGACCACGTGCGGATCACCTTTTTCTCGTTCGCTGCGTTCAGCTTTTCGAGTTTGTCTTCCAGATGGCTGTCGGTAAACGGCCCTTTCTTAACGGAGCGTCCCATACGTTATCTCTTCTTCGCTTTACGGTTGACGATCATGTTGTCGGTCCGCTTGTTGTTACGGGTCTTGAAGCCGCGTGTAGGCTGGCCCCATGGGGTAACCGGGTGGCGACCACCAGAAGTCTTACCCTCACCACCACCGTGTGGGTGATCGACGGGGTTCATCGAAACGCCGCGATTGTGAGGCATGCGGCCCAACCAGCGGGAGCGGCCCGCTTTACCGAGCGCCTGATTTTCGTGGTCCGAATTGCCGACGACACCGACGGTCGCCATGCAATCGGAGGAAACACGACGCGTTTCACCGGACGGCAGCTTCAACAGAGCCATTCCGCTTTCACGAGAAACCAACTGGGCTTGCGTACCGGCTGACCGTGCCATTTGGGCGCCCTTGCCGGGGCGAAGCTCAATATTGTGAACGATGGTGCCGGCTGGAATATTCTTCAGCGGAAGCGCATTGCCCACCAGAATATCGGCTTCGGGGCCGGACGAAACGGTCTGTCCCACCTTTAGACCTTCGGGCTGAAGAATGTATCGCTTCTCCCCGTCTTTATAGTGAAGCAACGCGATACGGGCCGAACGGTTCGGATCGTATTCGATGGTTGTAATGACTGCGCGCACACCGTGCTTGTCACGCTTAAAATCGATGACGCGATAGGCTTGCTTATGGCCGCCGCCAATGAAGCGCGACGTTACGCGACCGGACGAATTACGACCGCCTGAACGAATTTTTTTCTCAACCAGCGACTTCTCCGGCTTGTCTGCCGTGATTCCCTCGCGGGTCACCACGGTCATGTACCGGCGGCTGGGAGTTGTGGGACGAAATGACTTAATCGGCATACTAGATGTCTGTAAACTCCGGAACCTTTTGGCCGGCCTTCAGCTTGACGTAGGCCTTTTTCCAATCCGAACGATAACCGGCGAACTTGCCGCGACGGCGGAGCTTGCCTTCGAAATTCGACGTACGAACGTCGTCGACTTTGATAGAGAACAGTTTCTCAACCGCAGCCTTGACTTCCACCTTATTGGCTCCGCTCGAAACCTCGAACACTAACGTGCGCTGTTCTTCCTTAACGGTGGTGCCCTTTTCTGTAACCAGGGGCCGCTTAATCACTTCATGCAGTTTCATATTATGCAGCCTCCTTCTTGGCCGTCGGCTTGGGAGCGAGAGTTTCGCTTAAGCGCTCGGCGGCCGCGCGAGAAAGTAATACTCGCTGCGCATCAAGCAAGTGATAAACACTTACCTCGCGAGAGTGAAGCAGAACTACGCCTTCCAGATTGCGAGCCGACAATTCCAGGTTGCGGTTGTCGTCATTCTCCACAATAAGGACCTTCTTGGTTACTTCGAGCTTAGTCAGCGTGTTCCGTAAGTTTTTGCTCTTGTGGTCAGCCAATTGGAAAGAAGAAACGACTCCCAACTCACCATCACGCAACTTCGCCGAAAGGGCCGAACGCAACGCACCGACTAGCATCTTCTTCGGCAATTCATACGAGTAATCGCGCGGCTGGGGACCGTGGGATGTACCGC
>CAXSIG010000697.1:0-3219 GCA_964237255.1 uncultured Bryobacteraceae bacterium | reverse complement strand
ACGGGGCTGACGACATGATTCGCGTATCCGGGAGAATTGGGACACCCGTTGTCCGGGTGATTTTGCGAGAGGCAACGTCCATCGCGATAATTCTTCCGTCCCGCTTGGCCAAGAGCAGAGCGGAACCATCGAGTGTCAGTGCGGACTGTACGATCCCTTCGTTGTCTTCGTTGCGGCTAACTCGCGGGCCGGCAAGCGGCTGAATTGGCAGCGGAGGAACTGTCACCAAATCGTCGGATAGTAAGCCGCCGTCGTATCCAATCGTTATGAAATGAATAGCCTTATCACAGACTACAGCTACGTGCCAGTCTTCTCGTAAAGAATGCAGAGTGCCCACTTTGCATTCCGCAACGTGCACTTCGAACGGCAATACTTTGCGCTTGGCTGTGTCGAAAGTCGCTACCGCAAAATCTTCCTGCAACGGCGAGCTGTATGATTTCGGGACGTACAGCAACGATCCGCCGCGGGTAAGCGCCAAGCCGGATTTTGCGGGCAAAACAGGCTGATATCGATTTAGCACCCGAAAGGTGGTATTTGGACCTGGTAAATTGTTGAGGGTTTCCGGATCGAGTAACGAAAGCTGACCGCCTGAAAAGTGAAACAGGGTTCGACCATCCGGCGAGATCGCGGCATCGTAATTGACCCCTCCGCCACGTCCCTGCCCCCCTTGCCCGGTGTCGGCGTTCCACCATTGCATCGACTGCTCATTAACGACATAGAGGTGCTCGGCCCGCAGGCAAATTGCGACCGCTAAAATCAAAGCGACGCGCGTTACAGTCACCACAATTCGCCCACCCTGTCATTGTGATATGTTGCAGCTACGAAATCCCGTATGTTCAATCGCAAACTTCCCATTCTTGCCCTTGCCGCAACGCTAGGATTCTCGCAATCTCCGGTCACCTTCACCGCGGACCAAGATCATCGGAACATGATGGAGCAGTTGGGCATCAAGGCTTTGCGCCCCGGCCCGAGCGGGAGCGAAACCGCACCCGATCACGCGAACTATGACGAGAGCCTGGCGAATCCATATCCGGTGCTGCCGGATGCACTTACGCTCAAGAACGGTCAGAAGGTTACTACCGCCGACAGTTGGTGGAAACAGAGGCGTCCGGAGATCGTAGAGGACATGGAGCGCGAAGTCTACGGTCGCATTCCGAAGCACGTGCCGAAGGTGACGTGGACGGTCGCAATTACGGACCATGAGTTTGTCGGTCGTACGCCGGTGATTGCGAAGAAGCTGATCGGACACGTAGATAATTCGGAGTATTCACAGATCAACGTCGATATCGCGATGACGTTGGTAACGCCTGCAACCGCTAAGGGGCCGGTGCCCGTGTTGATGATGTTCGGCCGGAGCGCGTTGCCTTCTCCCGCGCAGCCGCCGGAGGAAGAAGTGGAGCGCATCAACGCCAAGCTTAAGAAGCTGCTGGCCGATGGCGACCCCGAAATCTCCCGGACCTTTGAGAAATATCCGGCATATCTTCCTGTACCCCCCGCCGCGATGGCTGGATTCAGTTTACGACCGCCCGCCGGCGATCCGCCGTCCCCGCAACAACTGATTGCCGATGGCTGGGGGTACGCGAGCATTACGCCCGCCAGCATTCAGGCCGACAACGGAGCCGGCATTACACGCGGCATTATCGGACTGGTCAACCACGGGCAACCACGCAATCCGGAAGACTGGGGAGCTTTGCGCGCATGGGCGTGGGGCGCGGCGCGCGGGCTTGATTATTTGGAGACTGACTCCGCCGTTGACGCTAAGCATGTCGGAATCGAAGGCGTGTCCCGATACGGAAAAGCAGCGTTGGTCACGATGGCGTTTGAGCCTCGTTTTTACACTGTACTGGTGGGCTCGTCCGGAGAAGGCGGCGCGAAGTTGAATCGACGGAATTTCGGCGAAGCGGTGGAGAGTTTGACCGGTGGTGAGTACTACTGGATGGCCGGTAACTTCATGAAATACGGCGCATCCGAAGCCACGTTCGGAAGCAAGACCGCGAACGATATTCCCGTGGATTCGCACGAGCTGATTGCACTGTGCGCGCCTCGTCCGACGTTCATCAGCTACGGCATTCCGGCGCAGGGCGATGCGAAGTGGCTGGACCAACAGGGCAGCTACATGGCCACCGTTGCGGCGGAGCCTGTCTTCAAACTACTGGGGGTACGCGACCTCGGCGTGCCAAGCGACTACCAACATGCGCAGATGCCTCCCGTCAATCACGGATTGATGGATGGCGAGCTTGCATGGCGGCAGCACGACGGCGGTCACACGGACGCGCCGAACATAAAGTACTTCATTCAGTGGGCCGACAAGATGATGGGCCGCCGAACAGGAAACTGAAGTTATTTAGGCGAACAGTACGTCAGTTACGCCGTATTAGATACGCCCTTACAACTGGCTTAGCAATGGCTTCCTCAGGATGTTGTGAAGTTTTTTGCGCGCCCGATGGTGTCGGGATTTCACGGCTGTCACACTGATCGCTAATTGTTGTGAAGTGTCATTTATAGAAAGACCCGCAAAGTCTCGGAGATGTACCACGTCGCGATACTCTTTTGATAAACGAGAAATGGCCGCGTGCAACTCCGACTCTGTCTCGTCTCTTTCCAACTCGGACAACGCCGAGACGCGCGGATCTCTGATAGACAAAATCGTGCAATCCGCCTCTAAGCTGAATGTCGATACACGTCGTCCCCGCCCAAACGCTCGAATTTGATTCAAAGCAATCGCGCATAACCACGTTCCCGGGCTGGACTCATACCGGAAATCGCGGCAATGTCGAAAAGCCTGGAACAGGGTTTGTTGGACAATATCGTCGCTATCAGCTAACCGGGCAACTCTGCTTCGTACCCAGCGAGTCAACATCGGCACGTAAACAAGAAAGCGTTCGAACGTCTCGGGATGTGGCACTGAATGATCAGTGGATGTAGATGTCACGTATTCCTAGTTGGCTACCGTACTAAGGCGCCGACGCGTGTGCCGTGGCCCCAGGTAGAAGGTGGTGAGAGGTCGTAGCGGATTTTCGGTCTATCCCTGTTTCGCTTTCCCGCACCGAAGATTCTTTCGCCCTGAGCGATCAGGTAGTCGGCAGAGCGGGCGGCGAAAGCCTGAATTGTCAGGCCAGGGTTAGCGGAACCTTGTGTCGGCATCACGCTTCCATCGCAGATCAGGAGGTTGTCCACGTCGTGGGCGCGACCGAACTCGTCTACGACGCTCTGTTCCGG
>CAXSIG010000696.1:2203-3221 GCA_964237255.1 uncultured Bryobacteraceae bacterium | reverse complement strand
CGATCCCGGGCGAAATCCTCTGATTCAGATAATGTTCCAGTTGTTGAACAACACGGAACTGCGCGGCGACGATGGAGACGGCGGTTTCCGAACGCCTTCGCTGCAGACAGGGACGGCCAAGTTCGATCTCAGCCTCACCCTTTACGAATCGAGCGACAAGGTTAATGGATGGCTCGAATTCTCAACCGATTTATTCGACCAGGCGCGTATCGATCGCATGGTAGAGCATTACGCAACGCTGATCGATTCGATTGCCGCCGATCCCAGCTGTCGGATTTCGCAGCTCGAACTTCTCACAGGGTCCGAACGGCAGCAAATTTTGGAAGACTCAGTCGCGGCGGCCACGCCGTTCCCGCGCGATAGAGGACTTCTGGAAGCTTTGCGGCTAAACGTCGCAGGCCGTCCCGAAGCTGCAGCTGTGCGTGCCGGCAGCGAGATATTGACTTACAGGGATCTGGATACAAAGGCCAACAAACTCGCCGCATGTCTGCGGATGCATGGAGTGACTCGCGGCGCCATCGTAGCGATCCAACTCCCCCGATCTCCCGAAATGATCGTGGCCGCACTGGCTGCATTGAAGTTAGGGGCTGCTTATTTGCCGATCGACCCGGAAATTCCGGCGGATCGCCTTGACGTAATCCTCGCCGAATCGCGGGCAACTGCACTGGTCACGGACAATAACCGGCAGTGCATTTGTCCGCTAATTGCGCCAGGTGCCGCGATGGACGGAGCCGTTCCTGAAATTTCCTACAACGAAGAAGACATCGCTTATGTGATCTTCACCTCCGGATCAACCGGAACGCCGAAGGGCGTCAAAATTCCTCATCGCGGTCTCGCCAATCTAATTGCGTGGTACACCAGGGCGTTCGATGTTTCACCCTTAAGCCGCGGCACTCAATTTTCCGGCCCCGGTTTCGACGCGGTCGTAATGGAAATTTGGCCGCATCTGGCAGCTGGGGCCTGTGTAGAGATTGTTCCCGACCAAGTGCGTTACACGCCCGCGAACCTTCCCGAATGG
>CAXSIG010000696.1:0-2175 GCA_964237255.1 uncultured Bryobacteraceae bacterium | reverse complement strand
AACCCATTGCTTCGTTCCGACACCCATCGTCGATCGGGTGCTTCGTCAGCCGTGGCCGCAAGAGTCCAGCCTACGCTTTCTGCTCACCGGCGGCGACCGGCTTCTTCGCGGCGCGCCCAGCGAGTTGCGGTTTCGTGTATTTAATCTGTACGGGCCTACGGAGAATACCGTGGTAACCACGTCCGGTGAGGTGCCGGGAGAAATCGCGGGCGGCGCTCCTCCGTCCATAGGTCGCGCCATCGCGAACGCTGAACTCTTCGTCATGGACCGCGATGGCCATCCGGTCCCCACCGGGATTCCAGGCGAATTGTGGATCGGCGGAGCAGGTCTGGCGCGCGGTTATCTAAACGCATCGGGCGGTTTCGTCGCGCACCCTTTGCGGTCCGGTGAAATAGTGTACCGCTCGGGTGACCTTGTGCGTTATGCGCCGAATGGCGAGTTGGAATTCCTTAGGCGAATCGATGGCCAAGTAAAGATCCACGGCTTTCGGATTGAGTTGGGCGAGGTGGAAGCCGTGCTCGCCGGTTTTGCCGGTGTAGAGCAGGTTTGCGTGCTCGCTATGGAAGAGGGCGAGGCGCGCTTGATTGCCTATGTAACGGGAGCGCACGCCGATTTGGAGCAAATCCGAGTGCACGCGCGCAACAAGCTACCCGCTTACATGGTTCCTTCCGACTTCGTGGCGCTTGAATCGTTTCCACTCACCGTCAATGGAAAGATCGACCGCACCAAACTACCCGCGCCCCCGCGTGAGCGCAGCCCAGCTAACCGCATCGCCCCTCGTAACCAGGTCGAAGAAATGCTTGCGGTGATCTGGCGCGAGGAACTGCGTCTGGATGCGGTAGGTGTCGATGAAAACTTCTTCGATATCGGCGGAACTTCGCTCACGCTGATCCGCATTCATGCTCGTTTAGAGGAACAATTTCCCGGCCGCCTCTCCATAGTCGACTTTTTCCACCATCCCACCATTCGCGCTCTGGCGGCATTTCTCGACGAACGCGAGAACGGTCAGTCGGTGGTTGAGAAAGCTCGCGAACGCGCCGTGCAGCGTAGGGAGCGTCAGCGATGACCCCTCCAAACACAATTGCCATCGTTGGCATGAGTGGCGTTTGGCAGACGCTCGAAACGTAGAGGAGTTCTGGAGTAATCTTTGCGCTGGAAAGGAGAGCATTCGGCCGTTCACGGAAGAGGAACTCTCCGCCGAGGGAATCGACCCAGCGATCCTCCAACACCCCGGCTTCGTCAATGCCGGTGCGCCGATTGCCGACGCGCTCCTGTTCGATGCCGCGTTCTTCGGGATTTCACATCGCGAGGCGCAGAGCCTGGATCCGCAGCGCCGCGTGTTTCTGGAGTGCGCCTGGCATGCCCTTGAAGATGCCGGCTGCGTTCCCGAGCGGGCGGGACCCGTCGGCATCTTCGCGGGCTCCAGCTTCAGCTCTTACATTCACCGGGTGCAGGCGTCCCCGGATTTGGTAGCGGCGGTTGGCGGCTATCAGGTGATGATCGGCAACGACAAAGATCACCTCACCACCTACACGGCATATAAACTGAATCTCACCGGTCCGGCCATCACAGTGCAGACCGCTTGCTCCACGTCGCTGGTGGCTGCGGCCATGGCCTGTCAATCGTTGCTGAACCTGGAGTGCGACGTTGCGCTTGCGGGTGGAGTTTCGGTGCGCCTTCCTCAGCATTGCGGGTATTTCTACGAAGAAGGCGGCATCCTTTCGCCCGATGGGCATTGCCGCCCGTTCGACCGCGCGGCTAAGGGCACCGTCGGAGGTAATGGAGCCGGCGTGGTGACACTCAAGCGCTTGGCCGATGCGGTGCGCGACCGCGACCGCATACACGCCGTGATCCTCGGCTCGGCGATTAATAACGATGGCTCGCTCAAGGTCGGTTACACCGCGCCGGGCGTAGAAGGGCAGGGTGCGGTGATCGCGAGCGCCATGGCATTCGCGAACGTACAGCCGGAAAGTATCGGATACGTGGAAGCGCACGGCACGGCGACCTTCCTGGGAGATCCCATTGAAATCGCGGGTCTCACGCAGGCCTTCGGGAAAGTTCGGGGAAAAAGCTTTTGCGCTATCGGCTCGGTGAAGGGCAACATCGGCCACCTTGACGCTGCTGCCGGGGTAACGGGACTGATCAAAGCCGCTTTGTGCGTGAGCCGCGGAATCC
>CAXSIG010000695.1:0-3231 GCA_964237255.1 uncultured Bryobacteraceae bacterium | reverse complement strand
CGGCATCACCGGCGGCGCGCTCGACAGTCACGAAGGAGAGCCGAACTCCATTTATATCCAGGGAGATCACACCGGCGGCATGAAGTACCGAAATATCACGATCTCTGTACCTAAGTAATCGTGATTCGACATCTGGTTCTCTGCGCATCGTTCGGGTGCAGTTTAGGACTAGGCGTGGCAAGTGGCCAAGGAGAGCCGATGCCAAGCTTCGATGTCGCGTCTGTGAAGCTCTCCAGCCCCGATGAACATGGGATCGGCATGTTTGTTCGTACAGGCGGGAAAATTACCGCAACCAATTACACCCTGAGTATGCTGATTTACGCGGCCTACGGAGTTGAGGAGTTTCAAATTCTGAATGGCCCGAAATGGGTAAGGGAAGACAGGTATAGCATCGTCGCGGCGCCACCGTCCGGCTCACAATCAAGCAAGTTAAATCCTGTCAACCCGAAGCTGCCTCCACCAGAGGAGGAGTTGCTCATGTTGAAATCGCTGCTGGCCAGCCGTTTCAAGTTGGTGGTGCATGAGGAATCTCGAGAAGGCTCCGTACTTGCTCTGGTCGTCGGCAAGGAAGGCCCAAAATTGGCGACTGCGAAAAACAACGAAGCCTTTCCGGTGGTGATGTCAGGGCGTACGGATAACGCCGAAACCCCGGCTTTTATGGGCGGCCAGAATGCCTCAATGGCACGATTTGCAACGCGGTTATCGCAGCATTTTAGGCGGCCTGTGCTTGACCAAACTGGATTGACGGGCTCATATGATTTCAGATTCGAGTACGCCGGCGACATGAACGACCAAGGGGGAGGAGTATCCCTCTTCAGTGCCATCCAACAGCTTGGGCTGAAACTGGTGCAGACGAAAGGACCGGTTCCGCATCTGGTCATCGATCACGCGGAAAAGCCGGATGCTAACTAATCGTCTGGTTCGCGAACTTTAGGAAGACCCAGCGGGCTTTCGGCCCGCCATGGCTCTCATCGAAGTAGAAGATGATTGCGCCATCGTGGTCGCCAGTGTTCATGTGGATGTCGTGAATGCCCGTCCCGTCCGTATAGGTCATCCCATATACAGAGATGCGTTGGCAGTGCAGGGCGTCGGTCGCAACCAGCGTTCGAAGCGCGCCACTCGCGACAATCGTAAAGTCTTTCTCCGTCAGACCCAACTTCTTGTACGATAGTGCGGCATCGGCGGAGAACCCAGGAGCGGGCCATTCGTTTTCCGCGATCGTTTCGTCATAAAGAAAGTAGCGCAGGTCTTTCTTATCGGACGAAGCATTTCCAACAACCTGGCTGCTTTCGATATTTACGGCGCACTCGAACTTGCCCGTCGCCATCAGGCTGGCGACGTTCAGCCACACATAGATGTGATTGTCGTCGGCGTGGGTTCCGTTATGCGGAGTCAGTGTCCAGTGATCGAAGGTGCCAGTCAACACTCCGTAAACATTCGGTGTCACGGTTCCGTGCGTGTGGGGCGGGTGCCTGGCAAAGGGCTGCGTATGTTGATGATTGTGGTGGCTCATGGGCGGAGGATATCACTTCTTACTCAGACCGTCGATACATCAGCTCTCGTGCTTTGAGATACCACTCGTAGTCGCGCGATTGATCGAAAGGCGAGTAGGCGGTCCAAGCATTTACGATATGGCGAGCGGTCAGCAGCAACACTTCAGGCAACCCTAACAGGGATTCGAGCGAGGCATCCTGTTCGCGGTTGCGAAGCAGGGCCGCGTCCAGGTCGGAAGGAATTGCAAGCGGCTTGGCGAGTAGCGGCGTCACCGCTTTCTGAATACGCAGTTCCATCGGATAAACCGTCCAATCGCCTACCTTAAGTTGCAGTTCCACACGCACCCGCCGTCCCGCTTCCGCATCGGGCGGGATCCATATATCGAGCAGATACGCTCGAGGCGACCCATCGCTTGGGATCACGCCAAAATTAGGACTTCGCACCGGCTCCAAACTGTCGCCAGGCGTCGAGAGCTTATAGAGATGCGTTTCGACGATATGGTCCGGGTTAGCTTGGCAGAACAAAAAGTAGTTGCTGGCCGCCGGAGCCTTGACTACAACCTTGAACGTCGCGAATGCGTTGCGGGCCACCGCAGGCGAGATGATTTCCCTAGGCTCAGCGTCGCCCCGCTCTCGATTGAGCGGCCAAAACTCGGAGAACACCTCGACCGACTGCGCTTGTAAAAGTCCACTGAAAAGCAGTGCCAGCGCAATCCGTTTCAAAGTAAAGCTTACAATGTGCCAGAGGATGCGCGTTGCAGCTTAATCTGTTTCACGTGGACGATCCGTTACGCGTCATCACGACGGCCGTCACACCCGCGGTCATGGTTTCCGCCTCGGCGATCCTCATCGGCGGCATCAATTCCAAGCATCAATCGCTCAGCGACCGCGTTCGCGGATTGGCGGCCGAATATCGAGGGCTGGATACGCCGGCGCCGCGAAAACAGGTGATCCGGGAACAAATCCGGTATTTCCGAAAACGCATTCGCTTAGTTGCGGCAGCGCATATCTCGTTATACTGCGCCACAGCGTGTTTTGTGGCAATGGTCATTGTGATTAGCTTTACTGTTAAAGTTTCTACTTTGATATTCGCCACATTGCCGTTTTTTCTGGCTGGCGTTGCCTTGGTTTTTGTCGCGGTGGTGCTCGAAATTCGCGAGCTTCGAATGAGCGGTGAGACCATGAGGTTGGAACTGGCCGATGTGGAAGGCCCTGAAAGACTATGAGCGGCATGCGTCTCAAGCTATGGGGTGTGCGTGGGTCCACTCCCACTCCGCAGATAGAGAACATGGCCTATGGAGGCAACACTCCCTGTCTGGAAGTACGAACACCGGACGGACAGGTCTTCATGTTCGACGCAGGCACAGGCGCTCGGAAAATGGGCGAGTCGTTGCTAGAGGAAGCGAAAGGCGAGCCCGTCAACATTAACATTTTCCTGACGCACTTCCACTGGGATCACATCCAAGGTATTCCGTTCTTCAACCCGCTCTACGATGCCCGTAACCGAATCCGGTTTATAGCGCATCATCGGACCGGCCCTTTACGCGCCATTCTGAAGGGGCAGATGACGAAACCGTATTTTCCAGTCAACTTTGAAGCGTCGACGCGTGACTGCGATTTTGAGGAGGTCGACGATACCGGTTGGAACGGTGGCATGTTACGGGTAAGTCCGTTTCCTCTTTATCATCCGCAGGGAGCGACCGGATACCGAATTGAGTGTGGCGGCACATCGGTCATC
>CAXSIG010000694.1:1344-3233 GCA_964237255.1 uncultured Bryobacteraceae bacterium | reverse complement strand
ACCAATGTCGCGGCAAACGTAGTCTCGCCCTCGAACGATTTCTCAAACTTGAATCCACGTTTCATTTCGTTCCGCACCGGCGGCATGATTACTGGAGTCGTGGGACTACTGATGATGCCCTGGAAGCTCCTGACGGATTTCAACAGCTACATTTTCGGGTGGCTAGTCGGCTATTCCGGCCTTTTGGGACCGGTTGCCGGAATCATGATTACGGACTACTTTCTGCTGCGCCGCGCCCGGCTCGACGTCAACGATCTTTACCGGCGCGGCGGTATTTATGAGTACCGGAACGGTGTGAATGGGCGCGCGATGATCGCCCTTGCGATGGGTGTTGTTGTAGCGCTGATCGGATTGGTAGTGCCGGAACTTCGGTGGTTGTACGACTATGCATGGTTTGTCGGCTTTGCCGTATCGGGTGGGGTGTATTACGCCACGATGCCAAAGACTGTGGGCAGCGAAGGATGACCTCCGCGAGTTGCAAAGCCCTTGTCTTCATTTTCTTTCTGGCTGAGGCGGCGCCCCCCAGATGGAGACAACTGAACCAGGAAGCTAGGGCGGCTGTCCAGGCAAAGGACTACGCTGCGTTGCGTACCACTCTGATTCAACTGAAGCCGTTACTTCCCGGCAATCCGCGCGTAACCTATAACCTGGCGGCTGCGGAGGCTCGGCTGGGGCACCCGGACCTGGCGATCGAAGGATTGGGTCACTGGTCGCACATGGGATTGATTTACGACGTAGCGCATGACGACGACTTCTCTTCCTTAGCCGAGACGCGGGGCTTTGCGGAGATTTCGGCGCAGATTGAGAAAAACAAACAACCGGTCTCAAACGCCCGCCTAGCGTTCCGGTTATCCGAAGCGGACTTAATACCGGAAGATCTGGCCTACGATCCTGTATCGAAATCGTTCCTAGTGAGCAGCGTGCGTGAAGCGAAGATTCTTCGCGGGGATGGACGGTTCTTCGCAAAGACCGATGGGCCAGTATTCGCCTTGGCGGTGGATGCGAAGCGACGTGTGCTGTGGGCGACAACCGGCTGGGTTCCGCACTGCCGCGCTTGCAACTTAGGGATGGAAGGAGAGACCGCTTTACTGGCATACGGACTAGATTCTGCAAAGCTGCTGAAGCGATTGAAGCCACCCGCTAAAGGACTGTTGGGCGATATGACCATTAGCCGGAACGGAGATCTCTATATATCGGAAGGAATGAACGGAAGCGTTTTCCTGTTCCACACGGAAACCGAAACTTGGGATCTGCTCGCCGGGTCCGCCGAGTTTCCCTCGCCGCAAACGCCCGCTCTCTCTGCCGATGAAAATACGCTTTTTGTTCCCGACTATATCCGAGGTATAGCGGCGATAGATTTGCGAACGCGCGTCACCCGGTGGCTGCAACCGACGGATGGGATTGCACTCAGCGGGATTGACGGGCTATATAAAGACGGCGATGGGTTCATTGCCGTTCAAAATGGCGTGAATCCGCCGCGCATCGTTCGATTCTCTCCCGACCTTCGCAAGCAGACAATCATTGAGGCGAACACTCCATCCCTGGGGGAACCGACGCATGGAGTGGTGAAGCAGCGACAGTTTTATTTCATTGCGAATTCCGGCTGGGGGCAATATGACGAACAGGGTCGAAAGAAACCGGGCAGCAAGAGTGTTAATTCCTCTGTCCAAGTGATCGATCTCAAACCATAGCCGATATCTGTTGTTGTCTACTAGTGAGATCATGCTCGCGCTCCACGCTTCCACCCGAAGAGCTTTCCTGGCCCAAGCCTTCGCCGTCTCCCACCTACTTTCTCAGGAGCGCAAAGAAGCCGACCCCACCATCGCTCAGACGGCTTCGGGCACTCTTCGAGGCCTGCTGGTAAATGGAACGCGCATATTTCGCGGAAT
>CAXSIG010000694.1:412-1334 GCA_964237255.1 uncultured Bryobacteraceae bacterium | reverse complement strand
CGCGCCTCCGATTGGTTCTCTGCGCATCCACCCGCCTGCGCCATCGCAGTCGTGGCAGGGAGAACGGGACGCTACGCACTTCGCTCCGGCCGCCATGCAATACGGCCAACCGAAGCTCCCGCAAAGCGAAGACTGCCTGTATCTCAACGTGTGGGCTCCCGAAGGCAAGGGGCCGTTTCCTGTATTTGTCTGGATTCACGGCGGCGGCTTTACCGGCGGCCACTCATTCGATGCGATGACTGATGGCTCGCAATTCACTCGCGAAGGAATTGTCGTCGTTACAGTCGCGTATCGCTTGGGCGCGTTCGGCTTTCTGGATCTCGCGCCGTTACTTGGCTCGGAATACGCGGGGTCATCTAACAATGCGCTGCTCGATCTGATGGCCGCGCTTCAGTGGATTCAGCGTAACATTTCGACATTCGGCGGCGACCCAAAACGCGTCACCGTCGGCGGACAATCCGCAGGAGCGAAGCTTACCGGACTTCTGATGGGTGTTCCCGCCGCGCGACCTCTGTTCTCTCAGATGATTCTGGAGAGCGGTGGCGCCGAGCGCATCTGGCCGAAGCCAAGCGCTGAGGCGGTCGCAAACGGTTTCGGAGAAGAATGGCGGAAGCGCAGCGCGAAGGCGAACGACTCAATCCTGACTGCCTCGGCCACCGACGCCTTCATTGAGACATGGCCGCAACACTTCCCGTTTCGCGCCGAAATCGATGGCAAGCTCTACACCGAACTTCCCGTGAAAGCCATTTCTGGTGGTTCCACAAAAGGTAAGCGGCTTCTGATCGGCACGAACAACGACGAAAGCGCGTCATTCATCGGTCCGCATCCCGCACACGACGCGTCCGTGGGCGATCTCGGCAACTTACCGCTTCCGAAATTTCGGCCCGTGTATGAGCAGTACGCAAAGGCCTATCCGGATCTT
>CAXSIG010000694.1:0-402 GCA_964237255.1 uncultured Bryobacteraceae bacterium | reverse complement strand
GGTAGACCAAGCCGACGACCGATAACCCAAAACCGATGAGCAGCGCCGTATCCGCGCTGTAACAGCTGAAGAGTATTGGCTGCCCTCTATTCGGGTTGCCAATGCTCATACGACCGGCGGGGGCAATGCGTGGATGTATCGTCTGGATTTCGCGGAGACAAGCGGTCGTCTCAAAGACTATGCCTTTCACGGTTTGGAGATGCCGCTGGTATGGAACCATCCTCATTCAGGCATCGACAACGCCGCTGCCGAGACAACGTTGACGGCAAGCGTTCATCAAGCCTGGGTGGCATTTATTCAAGGGAAGGTTCCGTCGTCGCCGGGTTTACCTGAGTGGAAACAGTACCGCCCTGGCACTCGCGCGACGATGATCCTGAGCCAGGAAAGCCGCATGGAAGAAAA
>CAXSIG010000693.1:0-3246 GCA_964237255.1 uncultured Bryobacteraceae bacterium | reverse complement strand
AAGACAGCAACACCGCATCGCGAGGTGCGGCGGCTTCGTTCCCTTGTGCCTCGCCGGTCAGGATCGGGTTCTCTCCTTCCACGCGCGATGCAAGCGAAAGAAGAGAATGGGAGATCTCTTCATTCGACGCCCCGTTCGATACACCGGGCAATCGGAGGAGCTTCGTGTCGGCGGCGGCGAATTCGAAAGAAAACAATTGCCGCATTTGTACGTCGACGCGCTTGACGACCGGCGTCTTTCCCCGTTGCGCATCGCTTGTCATAGTGAAGTCCAGGTTGCGGGGATCCGCCATTGCACTCAGTTCGGACGAGGCATCGAGAAACGCCCTTCGTTCGCTCGCCAACAAGCGGGCTGTATCCCGATCGTCCTGAATTCCGGTCCGCATGCCGGCGATTCTCCCCAGCGACACCAACGCCCGCGCGAGAGCTTTGCGAGTATTGTTTGCAGTCCAAACAGGCTGAATGCCGTCGTAGAACAGCCACATGGCAGTGTTTCCGATCAGGATGCCAAGCACGCGGTCTCGCATGGTGACAAGCGACGTTGGTGTGCCATTGCCACTCCCGAAAACGCCGAGTAGATAGCAAATTACTATTTGAACTCCCGCGTAACTTAAGCCGGGGCCGCCCTCGAACACCCATGCTCCTAGAAAAGCGACAACCGCCGTTGCAATCGATAGGCTCGCAAGACCCACGCCAGCAGGCAAAATGTAGACGATTACCACTACGCCGAGGGCGGCTCCAACTATCGCGCCGGTGATCCGCAGCGACTGCTTCTGACGAGACTGCACGCGTGTTGTTAAAGCGGTAAGTAGGCACGTGGTGATCGCTGTACCGATACCATCCCAGTCCTGCGCCGCGATGAAAAGGTAGCAGACGAAGGCCGCAAAAGTAGCTCGCAAAGCTTTGTTCAGATATTCGGGATTGGTTAACGCGTCCTTGCGAAGGAATCCTTTCGACTGGGACTGCTCCGGATCTTCGGGCAGTGCGAGACGCCCGGCAAGTACGTTCTCCGCGAGGTTTACCGTGGCGACCATCGTTGAGGCGAACGGATCCTCGATCGGATTAGGCTGGTCCTGCACTAGCACGACGGGATCGCCGGATTGGATGGCACGCGCGATCAGCCCGCAATGGCCACCGATCCACCTCAGTGTTTCTCGTAAGTCCAGTCGAGCATCGAGAGAATAGACCCGGAGGACTACGCTTTGATGAAGCAGAAGTTCCGAAAGCCGGACCAAAGCCTCGAAACGCCCATCGAGCGACGTGCCGGTCCCGTCTCTTTTCTTAGCAGCATTTTGGGCGGCGTCAAGCAACGGCAGAAGCGCTTCACGTCCGCTCAACGCTTCTTCGCGCAATTTTTCCGCATCGCTTTCGGACGATTCCGCCGGGTCCGCTAAGAAACGGGCGAGGAGATCGAAACGGGAAGCAAGCGTGTTGCGGAACTCGGCTACAGGGTCTTTCTCGGGGTCCCCGGACAGGGTAAAAAACACGGCTGCGCAGATTCCGGCAACGGCGAAATCGGCCACGATCCAAAGCTGCAACTCCTGAATCGCTTCGGCGGGGTATCCGTAATCCCAGAGACTCAGAAGAAGCTTCCCGAAGATGCCGACCATCAAGAAAATAGCTCCCGCACGCGCCGCATAAATGAAATAGAAGCTGCAAAACATCAGCGTGATGAAAGCGACAGTGCGGGACAAAGGCGTGGCGCCGAAAACATTCAGAAACAAAGTGATCAGAACAATAATCGCGAGGAGGGAAGGAGGGGCGCCGATGACGATCTTCTTTCCAAGAGCCCGATTCCGCGTCGATCCGAAAAATGCGAGACAAAGGACCGCTCCCATTTCCGGAAGGTTCAGGCCAAGTCCGACCCACATCGCAAGAAGAGTCCCAGCGACGACGCGAAGAAGCGTGCCCTTCATCCGGCCGGGTTGCGGCTTCAGTTCCTCGTAAAAAAAAGAGCGGAGGCGTGCCCATCGCGGGCTTACTTGTACAACGCCGTGCTGACCGAAGACCGCTTCGTCCATCACGGCCATCAATAATCCATGGTCACGTTCGCTGTTGTGCCAATGCGCAGCGTGCTTGGGTCTCTAGGCGTAAAGCGAATCCGAACGGGATATCGACTCGCGAGGCGAACCCAATTCATCGAGCGCTCCAGTAAGGGGAGACCGCCCGGCATTCCGGGTGAACCGCCTACCGACGAACTATCGGACGATTGCACAGCATTTCCGATACTTTGCACATAACCGTTCAAAGCGAAGTTCGGGTCGCTCATCAGATAAACAGTCGCCTTCATGTTCGGGCGGATCTAGCGTAGGTCGCTTTCGCGATAAGCCGCGGTGATATACCAGGAATCGCTATCGATGAGGGTGAAGAGCGCGCTGCCTTCTTTGGCATAAGCGCCGTGGGAACTGTTTAGAGCTGTGACGCAGCCGTTTACCGGCGCGAAAATCCGGGTGCGCTCCAGATCCGTTCGCGCTTCCTCAACAGCTGCCGCTTTGGATGGTCGCTGTGCGAGCAGAGTGTCAAGCGTCGGTACGGTCCAACGGTCGCGCTGGTAGCCGAAAGCTGCGTCCTCTACACTGACGGAAGCTCTCGTCCTATCCTTCTCGGAAGTGTTTTCCGAGTATTGGCTGGACGTCAAGCTCTCCTCCTGTTGCTCGAGAGCTTTCTCGCTACTATCGCGATCCGTCAGGTATTGGTCGAATTGTTGTCTCGATATAAACCGGCGCTCGTAAAGCGGGCGGTTCCTTTCCACGGTTAGTTCGGAAAGGCGATACTTGGCCCTGGCCTGCTCCACGGAGGCTTCCGCTTTTCTTACGTCCGCTCGCGATGAGCCGACGTCGTCGTCCGCCTTCGAACGATCGATCTTGTTTTCCTCCAGCTTCTTGTACGAAGAACTCGCTTGATTCGTGCCGGCTACGATTTGCCGCTTACGGTCCCGGATCTGCGCTTCCAAATCCTGCTGATCGGACTCGGCCTTTTGGAGCTTTATCTCATAATCATGGGGATCTATCTGTACCAGAAGAGTCCCCTTCTGTACGCACATGTTCTCCCTTACAGGCAACGCAACCACGCGACCGCTCACCTGTGGCGAAACGCCGATGTAATTTGCCCCGACGCTTGCGTCGTGCGTGTTCGGGTTCACTGTCGCGACGTAGATTGTGATCGCAACAATGGCCAGGGTCACAAGGGAGAGAACTATTGCTACGACATAGCCGATGTTTTTGCGGCGGCGCTGTTCCGGCGAAGC
>CAXSIG010000692.1:1849-3246 GCA_964237255.1 uncultured Bryobacteraceae bacterium | reverse complement strand
CGCCATCGCGCTCGCGACGGATCTGGCGGCAAGATTTGGGCCGATTCTGATTGTCGCTTCGGAGAAAATGTCGGGTCCCGCGACGACCGAGCCGGTGACGAAGGAGATTACTCCGCTTTTCGGTGATGGCGCCGGTGCTTGTGTCGTTACACCAGACGACGGCGGCCTTCGCATACTGGGGCACGCGCTTCACTCCGATGGCACATTCGCCGAAGCCTTATCTCTCGACCATGGACAAGGTGTCCACATGGACGGAAGAACCGTTATCCTGCAGGCCGCGCGCAAGATGCCGTCGGCCATTACGGAAGTGCTGTCGCAACATGGCGTCGCGCCGGAAGACATTACCGCGTACCTGATGCATCAGGCGAACCAAAACCTGATCGATCGCGTCGCCAAGGGAATCGGCGTTCAGCCATCACGCTTCCCCTCCAACATTGCGCGTTATGGAAATACGTCGTCCGCATCACTGTTGATTGCCGCCTCAGAGTACTTTGAGAGCCATCCGCCCACACCGGGAGAACACTTTTGTTTTGCCGCGTTTGGCGCCGGTTTTCATTGGGGAGCGGCGCTCGCGATCGCGAACTAAGCCTTACGGTTTTTCCGCATCACGGCGCCACTGCTGAACCAAAGTCTGCAACTCGTCCAGAATCTCCGGATGGCTATGACGGAGATTGGTTTTCTCGCCGGGATCGGAGCGCAAGTTCGAAAGAAACAGAGCGTCATCTCCGGTCAAGGGCTTGCTTCCTTCGGCGGTTCCGTCGTACACGATTCCGTTCTGGACCAATTTCCAATCGCCTTTCCGAATCGCTAGCTGTTGGCCATTGGACCATGCGACAAATGCGTGTGGCGATGCAGCGCTCTGAGTCGCCACTGGCCACATGTCGCGACCATCAATCGTCCGGTCCGAAGGAAGCGGAGCGCCTGCTATTTTGCAGAGTGTAGGGTAGATGTCAGCCGTCATCACAATCTCCTGATTCCGCACACCCGCAGGGACGTGCCCCGGCCAATACATCAAGCCGGGCACATGCATACCGCCATCGAACGCACTGAACTTGAACCCACGAAAGACGCCGTTCTTTCCCGCAGTGGCCGGCTGCTGATTCAAGCCTGCCCGCTTCTCAGTGGTTGCGCCATTGTCGCCCAATACGTAAATCAGCGTGTTGTCTGCCTGCCCGCTGCGCTCCATTGTTTGCAAAACTGAGCCGATGACGTCATCGGCCGCCGATAGCATCGCCGCGTACATCTGGCGCTCCTTGGGTAAATGGGGGAACCGGTCGACGTACTTTTGGGGCGCATGCATCGGGTAATGAACCGCGTTAAGCGCCAGATAGAGAAAGAAGGGCTTCTGCCGCGGCTTGGCGATAAAGCCCGAAGCTTCCTCGCCAAAGCGTTCCGTC
>CAXSIG010000692.1:0-1839 GCA_964237255.1 uncultured Bryobacteraceae bacterium | reverse complement strand
TGCGCCAAAGGTCGTGAAAATTGGGTCGCGCCGGGTCGCCCCAGTAAAACCGGTGCGAGTAGTAATCGACGCAGCCATCGTGGAAGCCGTAGTAATAGTCGAAGCCGTGTGCGTTGGGAACAGTCTCCGGCGTGCTCCCCAAATGCCACTTGCCCACTAGCGCTGTTTCATATCCGGCGTCCTTCAATTGCGTCGCAATCGTGCGTTCTGACGGACGCAACGATGGTCCGTTAGTGGGCACTCCGGCGCGAATGGGGGATCGTCCCGTCATAAGCGCGGAGCGCGCGGGGGCGCAGACTGGAGCGTTCGAATACCAGTTCGTGAATACGGTTCCGCCACGGGCCAACCGGTCGATATTCGGCGTCAACAAGTCACTAGCGCCCAGGTAGCCCAAGTCCGAAACGCCAAGATCGTCAAAGAGGATCACAATGACATTCGGACGTTTCTGCCCTTGCGCGGCGAGTGGACGGACCTGTGAAGCGGCAAGAGAAGCGCCCAACAAAGTTCTGCGGGAGAGTGTGGTCAGAAAGTTACCCTCACACCGAACTGTAGTTGCCGGTTATCCGTGGACGTGCTGGTGATCACGCCGTTATTCGGATTTGCGACTGTTGCGCCTGGGGTTGAAAATTGCGGATGATTCAAAGCGTTAAACGCCTCGAATCGAAATTGCAGAACAGTGGCATGTTCCAGCGGCATCCGGAAATCGCGCTGAACACCGAAGTCTACGTTGTTCCTGCCCGGCGCCCGCAGGATATTTCTGCCGGAGTTTCCAAACGTGTACGATGCCGGGGCAACGAAGCATGAGGTGTCGTACCAGCGCTGCAATGTGCCGTTGTCGATGTTGCCGTCGCAAACACGGTTCGGGCGGGTAGTAGTTCCCGCGTTGGCCGCGTCGAAGGAAAGCCCCGGCGTAAACGGAAGCCCAGTCTGAACCTGATAGATCGTGGTGAGCCGCCAACCTCCCAGGATTGTGGTCGCTGCTTTCGAGTTGCTCATCCAGGGCTTCCCCTTTCCGATTGGCGATTCGAACGATCCGGCGAAGACGTATCGAAGCCGAACGTCGTTATCGGATGAGGAGCGGTTGGCCGTGTAATTGTAATTGTTCTGAATGGTATCGCCGCTGCCACAGCCGTCGCACAAGTCAAGCGCGGGGTTCTGTAGGTCCAAAGCGTGGCCGTAGGTGAACGTGGTCAAAAACTGTACGCCGTTCTGGAAGCGCTTCTCCAGCTTGGAAGACAGGCCTTCGTAATAACTGGCATTCCAGTTTTGCACCGTCTTGACAGACGCAACGGTGTACTGGGAGAGCGGTCGTCGCGAGACCACAGTAGTAGCCGCAAGAACCGTCGGTTGGATGCCTTCGCCTAGACCCCAAAGCTGCACGCCATGGTTCCCAACGTAATTGACTTCCGCCACCATGTTCCAGGGCAGCTTTTTGTCCGCACTAAAGCTCCACTGCGCCACATATGGTGTTTTCAGGTGACTGGGCCAGCTAACCAGCGTCGAAGTAGCGCTCGGGGAAAGAACAAACTTCGCGGGATCGATAGCGGCGGGTCTGGTGATAGCAGCGCCCGGGGAGAGTACAAAACCACTGGTGGGAAACAGTTGATCGCTGCTGATAGTTTGCGCTCCGTAGCCGAAAAACGGCGGGTTACTGGTAAGCCGGTTCGTGACGCCGGTTCCTTGGTCCTGACCGTAGAAAAGTCCGAACGAACTTCGGATCACCAAGTCGTTCGAATGCGGCACACGCCAAGCAAAGCCAACGCGAGGCGCCCAGTTGTTCGTGTCGCCATAGATTAGGGAACGCGGCCGTGCCGCGTTGCCGGCCAGAATAAATTGTCC
>CAXSIG010000691.1:0-3250 GCA_964237255.1 uncultured Bryobacteraceae bacterium | reverse complement strand
TCACAACCAAGAGAAGGAGCATTGCCTATGAACATCATCAATCCGCTCGGGACATACCCGAAGCAGTTTCGCGAACATCTGGAACGCCAGTTCTATCGGCCAGTCACTCTTACCGAATATGATCGATGCCTTTCGGAGCTGAACAAGAAAATGACAGATCTTGGTATCGGGCTGAAAGATCTTGAGGAAGGGACCGCCGCGGACCTAATTGCAAAATCCGACTGTCCTTCATCCCATTCGAAACACAATCGGTTCATGGTTCGGAGCTTCGTCAGGTTCCTCGTGGGCGCCGGAGTCGCAAAGCCGATACCGGAGGCGGTTCCCGCCGAGACAGAGCTTGGACAGCTCAAGCACGCTTATGAAGAGTATCTCCGCAGTCACCGTGGTCTGAGCGACCGAACGATTTTTCAGAGTTGGTGTATTGCTCAACGCTTCCTCACCTTTCGATTCGGCAAGGAACTCGGCAACCTGTCTGATATCACGGCGGCGGACATCACCACTTTTTTGCAGCAGGCGATGACGAGAACACCGCCACTGCGCGATAAAACGCTGTCCTCGCATCTGAGGAACTTCTTCCGATACCTGTTCCAGGCCGGAAAAACCGCAAACAATCTCGCAACGGGCATCCTGAGCGTTGCCCAACGGTACGGATCGAGATTACCCCGACACCTCACTTCCGATGAAGTGGAAACACTTCTAAAGGCGATTCGAACCGACTCGTCGTCGGGCAGGCGCAACTACGCGATGGTGCTCCTGATTGCCCGTCTTGGGCTACGCGCCCCTGAGGTCGTCGCCGTTCAGATTGACGACATCGACTGGCGAGCCGGCGAGATCCTCATTCGTGGCAAAGGCAAGCGGCATGACCGCGTTCCGCTGCCACCCGACGTTGGTGAGGCGCTCACCAACTACATCAAGCAGGATCGGGCAACAACGTCGCGCGCTCTCTTTGTCACAAGGCGCCCGCCGCATCTTCCATTCACCAATGGTCAGGTGCTGAACAACATCCTGAGAAGTGCGTTTGCCAAGACCGGATTGAAGCCGCCAGCGCCATATGTTGGTTCGCATATCCTCCGGCACAGTCTAGCGACGAATCTGGTTAAGCTCGGTGCTCCGCTCGAAGAAATCGGTGACATGCTTCGCCACCGTTCGCGCGCGTCCACGATGATTTACGCAAAGCTCGATGTCGATGGCTTGCGCTCGATCGCGCAGCCCTGGCCAGTTGAGGCAGGTGCACGATGAGCACGTTGTCCCAAGATCTCGACCGCTACCTGGCCATCCGGCGCAGCCTCGGTTACAAGCTATCCACCGATGAACGAATCTTGCGGAAGTTCATCAGCTTCGCCGATAGCGAGAACGCCGAACACATCAACACCGCGCTTTTTCTGCGATGGCAAGAGCAGTTTGGCAAGGCTCAGAAGCAGACGTGGGCGCACCGGCTGGGCACCGTGCGGGCCTTCTCTCAGTGGCTCCACAGCATGAATGCTAAACATGAGGTGCCGCCGCAATCGCTTATCCCTAGCCGCGCACGACGGCCACATCCCTACATCTACAGTGAGGATGACATTCATCGAATCGTTGAAGCCGCAGCCAAACTGCCGTCGATCAACGGTATTCGATCTCTGACATGCTCGACGTTATTCGGCTTGATCGCGGTCACCGGTCTCAGAGTTAGCGAGGCATTGTCCCTGGATGCCGCCGACGTGGATCTGGTGACCGCCGTGATTACCCTCCGGCAAGGCAAGCTTGGCAAGGCCCGATTGTTGCCAGTTTCGGCCTGCACCAATCTGCGCCTCACCGATTACGCCAAGGAACGGGATCGGCTTCTCGGTGCATCTTCGACGGCATTCTTCGTCTCAGATCGCGGCGGACGTCTGACCGATTGCGGCGCCCGCTATAGCTTCGCCATGGTATGCCAGGTGATCGGACTTCGCCCGTCGCAGAAGTTCAACCGGCATGGACGCGGTCCGCGTATTCACGACCTGCGTCACACTTTCGCCGTTAGAACGTTGTTGAACTGGTATCGCAATAGCGAGGAACCCGCACGCGAGATGATCAAGCTCTCGACTTACCTGGGGCATTCCGATCCCGCGCATACCTACTGGTATATCGAAGGCGTTCCAGAACTTCTCGCACTGGCGTCAAAGCGTATTGAGGAGGCGCAGTCATGACAACGGCAACCTTCCCAGCTCTGGTCCAACAGTTCTTCACCGATCGGCTGTGCACTCAACTGGCAGCAAGTCCGAACACGATTGCCGCCTATCGGGATACCTTCCGATTACTGCTCCAGTTTGCGAGCGAACAGACGGGTAAGGCTCCAACCCAACTGACAGTCGAACAGGTGGACCTTACGCTTGTCAGCAACTTCCTCACCCATGTCGAGAAGAAACGCCACAACAGCGCTCGAAGCCGCAACGCTCGGCTCGCGGCGATCCGCTCGTTCTTTCGGTTCGTGGCCATGAAAGAGCCCGCTCATCTACTGCATTGCCAGAAGATCTTGGCAATGCCGAGCAAGCGCTATGAAAGGCGAACCGTGGAGTTCCTGGACCGCGCGGAGATGAATGCGCTCGTGGCCGCGCCGGATCGATTGACATGGGGTGGACGGCGAGATCACGCGATTCTCAGCGTGGCTCTTCAGACGGGACTCCGAGTATCGGAAATCATCAACCTGCGCCGCCGCGACGTCGTGACCGGAACTGGAGCGCACATCCGTTGCGAAGGCAAGGGGCGGAAGCAACGCTGCACGCCTCTGCGGCAGGAGATCACCAAAGTGCTTGATGTCTGGCTCAAGGAACGCGCCGGTCTGGACGACGATCCACTATTTCCAACGATACGAGGGACGAAGCTCAGCCGCGATGCGCTGGAGCAATTAGTTCAGAAGCACACGTTGGCGGCCTCGAAGTCTTGCCCGCTGCTGATCGGGAAGCGCGTAAGTCCGCACGTCCTTCGGCACAGCACGGCGATGGAGCTTCTGCATCATGGTGTTGACCAATCGGTCATCGCGCTCTGGCTTGGCCACGAATCAGTCGAGACCACCCAAATCTACATGCACGCAGATCTGCGCTTGAAGGAAAGGGCTCTTGCTCGGATCACAGCTCCAGAGTCGAAGCCCGGGCGGTACCGACCCGATGACTCATTGCTCGCTTTCCTGGAGGGGCTCTAAATTATGCCGAAAAGCCGCGTCGGGTTGCCTCGTGATTGTTCGGTTTCCAGCGTCCGACGCGGCATAATCCTGGAGTCGGCATTATGGGCA
>CAXSIG010000690.1:0-3252 GCA_964237255.1 uncultured Bryobacteraceae bacterium | reverse complement strand
GTCTTTCCATGCCGCGTGAAATGACATTTGAAGATGTCAATCGTATCGACGCCGCGGATGAAACATGCGCGGCATTCGTGATGGATGAGGACACATTTCGCGCCCTCTACGATCGCAATGCTCGGGCACTCTGGTCCTATCTGGCTCGCGTTACAGGTGACCCGCACTTGGCGGACGACCTTCTGCAGGAAAGCTTCTACCGCTTCCTGCGCGCTGCCACAACGCACCAGAGCGAAGCGCATCGGAGGAACTCGTTGTATCGAATCGCGACGAACCTGGCGCGGGACGCGCGTCGGCGAAATGGGACGCGCCCGTCAGTTGGAGTAACGGGAGATGAGGTCGAACTCTTGGCCGGAAGCGATAAATCAAGCGTGACGGAACGTGTCGCCGATGTCACCCAAGCCATGTCGAAGCTGAAGCCTCGCGAAAGGGAAATGCTGTGGTTGGCGTATGCGGAAGGAGCTACTCACTGTGAGATTGCGAACGCCCTCGGTCTTCGTGTCGGCAGTATGAAACTTCTTTTGTTTCGCGCACGCCGGAAACTTGCGGCACTCTTGGGAATATCGAAAGAGGGGACGGAGCGATGAAGCGTTTCGAATGCGACTTGGAAGCGGAGGTCCTGACGGCCGTGGTCCAATCCACTTGGCCGCACGGCGCAAACCAGGACTTGCTGCTTCACGCGCGGAGTTGTGAAATCTGTTCGGAGGTCGCGGCGGTAGCGGTGTCGCTTGCGGCCGTTCGGCAAGTAGATCGTTCGGTGCAAATTCCTGGCTCGGGATTGGTATGGTGGCGCGCCCAGTTACGTTTGCGACGGGAAGCGGCCGCGGCGGCCGAACGTCCCATGATCGCTGTCCAGTGGATCGCATTCGTGTGCGTAGCCACGTTATTGGTTTCGTGGATCGCGTCAAGTCTTACAGGGCTCGCATGGCTTGATCTGTTCGAACGGCATGAATTGCTGATCGTAGCCATGGCGGCGTTGCTCTTCGGCGTGCCGGCCGTTGTGTACTTCTCGCTTAGGAAAGAGTAACCGTCCGCCCGTTTAATAGAACAGGTACTTGCGCCACTGCTCATCGCTCTTCCCCAGCAAGCGCATCAGGTGTCGGCTGGTGTGCAGGCTGAACGGTCTTGGCGGACGGCTCAGCTTCATACCTGCCTCTTCCGGCGTGCGGCACCCCTTCCTGTTGTTGCAGGAATGGCAACAGGCGACCAGGTTTTCCCAAGCCGTTTCACCGGCGCGCGAGCGCGGGATTACATGGTCCAACGTCATCTCCGCGGAAGGGAGCGTCTTATGGCAATACTGGCAGGTGTAGCGGTCGCGCATCAGGATGTTTTTTCGACTCAGCGCGCGCGTCTGGTGCGGAATCCTGCGATATTCCAACAACCGGATAACCGAAGGAACATGCAAGGACCGCCGTGACGAATGAACGGAGTGGGGACTAATCTCCTCAGTCGACGCGACGCCTTTCAGGACCAGCACCAGCGCTCTTCGCGCCGCGCAAACATTGATCGGTTCATAGCTCGCGTTCAAAACCAGGACAGGCTTCTGTAATCGTGTGCTGCCGCTAACCATGCTGTTCGTTGCTCCTTGAATTTTCTTTGGCGGAAAGCGCCGCCAACCGGCGATCGACACGGGCCAGGGTCAGGAGCGTAACGTGCGCCGCTCCCGCCCGCTTCAGGGCAAGTGCACAGGCGCGCGCGGTGGCGCCTGTCGTCATCACATCGTCCACTAATAAAATTCGAAGACCGGTCACCCGCCCGGCGGCGCGGAACGCGCGCTCCACGTTGGAACGCCGGTCTTGATTCGACAGGGCAGCTTGGTGAAGGGTGCTATATTTCCTCCGAAGCAACCGTTGCATCTTCCATCCGCGACGTCGCGCGACATGCGCGGCAAATACTTCGGCCTGATTGAAGCCCCGCGACCATCGTTTACGCCAGTCGAGCGGAACCGGGGTTACCACGTCGAAGGAAATGTCCGTAGGCAGCGCGCTCGGCAAGTGGCGCGCAAGGTGGTCTCCCAATGGTCGGATGTTCTGGTATTTGAAGAGGTGAATCAGGTCGCGCAACGCCCCTTCGTACTCGCCGAAGCTATAAGCGCGGTCGAAGCCCTGCAGGCCGTGCCGGCACAGACCGCAGCGGCCTTCCTCATCAAGGGGAAATTCGTTGTGGAACGGTGTGCCGCAACTGGAGCAGAAGTAATCCGCCGAAAAGGGTTTCGGCGCCGTTAGGCACTCGGAGCAAACCGGGATCCGGGTCCAACCGGTTAACGGTTGATTACAAATCCGGCAATCGTCTGGATAAACAAGAGAAAAAAGACCGTGAGGGAGCTTGGTGCAAAATGCACGGAGAGAAGAGAGGATTGCGCCCGGCCGCGTAGCCGTTACACTACTCGAGAAAGCGCACCTCCGCAGGCAATCTCGTTATGCAATGAACCCCGGCGATTGTGTTCGTAATCACGGTGTACCTCGCGTGCTGCTAAACCACGAGTGTAAAGACGGAACGCTTCGATGTCAATCACGTCACCTTTACCGTTTAAATTGAACGACTTACGTAGAAGTGCAGAAACCCGCGTGTCAGACTGTTGTCGCATGGAGACAAACGTAGTAGCAATCGACCAAATCGCGGAAGCAGCGTCGGGCAAGGCCGAACAGAACCGCATCAACTCGCAAAAGTCGACCGGCCCAAAAACCGAAGACGGCAAGCGCCGCTCCAGTCTAAACGCACTTCGCCATGGATTCACCTCCCACGTAGTCGTGATGCCGTACGAAGACCTCGAAGCGTTCAAGGCCTTCGAAGCCAAGTGCCACAAAATGTACGCGCCCATAGGCGACCTCGAAAAAGAAGCCACGCAATCGATCTCCGAGTTCCGCTGGCGCATGCGAAGAGTCGGTGCTCTCGAAAGTTCCCTATTCACCCTCGGCCACGAACGCCACGCCGAAATCATCAACCTGGGAGAGGGAGAAAACATGCAGCCCATCCAATCGGGACTAGCCGCTGCCATCACCTTTAAAGTCGATGCCGACACGCTCCTCAAGCTCTCCGTCTATGAACAGCGCCTTGCAAAGCAATTTCACGCCGCCGAAGCGAGACTCTTCAAACTCCAATCCGACCGCCGCGCCCGCATGGCAGCCGAGATTACCGAGGTCGTCAAGGTCCGTAAAGTCCACAAACAACAGAACCGCCCGTTCTTTCCCGCCCAGTTTGGCTTCGTTTCAACGCTCCCCGAAATCGAGAAATATATCCGCAAAACCCGCG
>CAXSIG010000689.1:1565-3268 GCA_964237255.1 uncultured Bryobacteraceae bacterium | reverse complement strand
CACGACAGCACGAAAGGTAATGGTTTTTCCGGCCAATTTCTCCTGACCGTAATCTTCCGGATAAGCGACGTCAAAATTCTTCTCTTCGCCCGGCGACATCCCGCGCAGGTTTTCGTTGAATCCTTCGAGCGTGTCTTTGCCGCCGACTTCGAGCGTGATCTCATCGGTTTGGATCGGCTCTTCCGCACCCGCGATGCTTTCGAGCGAAAGCACAGCGAAATCGCCATCTGTCAAGGGACGGGGTTCTTCGTTTGCAAAGGTGCTCTTCGAATCGCGAATCTCGTCGATGCGCTTGCTGATATCCTCGTCGGCCACCACGGGATCCGAGTACTCGACTGGCAGACCGCGGTAACTGCCCAACGGAATCTCGGGCACGACCTCAAAATCCGCCTTGAACGTGATTGGTTCGCCCTCTTCGAAGTGAAGGTCGGTAATATTCGGGCGATCTACCGGGCGCAGGTTCTGCTCTTTGAGCTGTTCGTCCAAAAATCTGGGAACCAGATTTTCAAAAACTTGCTGACGAATATTGTCGTTGAAATGCCTCCGGATCAAGTTAGCCGGAGCTTTGCCGGGACGAAAACCGGGGATCTTCGCTTTCTTTTGAAAGGAATCGACAGCTTTTGCCGTCTCCTGGTCCACCGCGTCGACGGGGACCGTTATGTCAAGGGAATGCTTACAACCTTCTACCAACGCCAATTCAAATTTACCTCAGGGAAAGTTCGGAGAATGAACTTTCAGGATACCACCTACCTTGTGCGCTCTCACCCTACAGGGTGCGAAGGTGGAATCCGCCGTCTACATTCAGGACTTGGCCGGTGGAATAATCGAGGTGGCCATCGGCGACGGCGCGTACCGCTCCCGCTACATCGGCGCCTTCACCCATTCTGCGCTGCGGCAGAAGACCCGACGCGATCTTGTCTTCGTAAACCTGCTCCACTTTCGCAATCATGTCCGTACGAATGATCCCGGGGCGAATTTCGAAAACACCGATTTTATGCTCAGCCAGCCGTGCAGCCCAGAGTGCTACCGACATGCTGAGTCCGGCTTTGGAGATGCAGTACTCGGCGCGATTCACGGAGGCCGTGTAGGCGGAAATCGAAGTCACGAACACAATCCGGCCCGAACCCTGTGCCAACATATGCCGGGCAGCAAGCTGCGTAAGAAAATGCGGCCCGCGAAGATTCACCGCAATCAGTTCGTCAAAGCTCTCGGCGGTGCTGTCCAGAATATCTCTACGTTCGCGAGGCGCCATGCCGGCATTGTTCACCAGAAGGTCGATTCGTCCATGACGCTCAAGCGTCGTTCGAATCAGCGACTCACGATCCGATTCACTCGAAACGTCGCATGCTGCGATGGAACAACCAGTTTGCGCTGCCAAGGACTCCGCAGCGTCCAATCGGCCCCGGTAAGTGGCAATGACGTCGTGTGTCCGGGAGAGTTCCGTTGCGATTGCGCGACCGATGCCGCGGCTACCACCCGTGACGACGGCAACCGGTTTCGCCATCTAGAGGCGAATGTCGTAGGAAAGTGTAAATGTCATCCGGGTTTCCGACGCAACGCGTACCCGCTGATCGTGACTTACTTCCTGCGCCCCTGTTCCCACCGCTGCGCCGGATCCCGCTCCGATAGCCGCACCTTTCCCGCCACCTGCGATTCCGCCGATAATTGCGCCCAAAGCGGTAGTGCCGCCAATTACTTTCGCG
>CAXSIG010000689.1:0-1555 GCA_964237255.1 uncultured Bryobacteraceae bacterium | reverse complement strand
CCGGGCCCCACGGGACCCGCTTTCCGAGCGGACTTCCTGCGTAGTCACATCAACCACTCGGCCGTTGACGTTGATGGAAGAAAGAGCTAGGCCCAGCACGGTTCGGCCCTGGATCTTACCCGACTTTTGGTCGTCCACCAGCTTCACCACTACTTCCGATCCACGCGGAATAACGGCGTTGCCGTTCACCATAACCGGCTCGTCGATGCTCGCCCGGAACGTATCGCCCGTGCGCGAAACCTGAGAATCCACAGAGTCGATCATCCGAACGACGATCTGGGTTCCGGAAGGGAGTTCGATCCCGTTTGAGGTTCCGGGTCCGGAATCATTCGAGGGATAGGAATTCGGATATCTTTGCGAAGAAGGCGGCGGCGAAGAAGGGGGCGGCGTGTTCGAACTGGAGTAGCCGCCGCCCGAAGAAGAGGGAGCACCGAATTGGATGGAGACTACCGCATTTATGGGAAATGTCTCGACGCCGTTTCGCGAATCCATGCGAATCTCGCGGGCGGTCCCGCCTAAGTAAGTCCCGTCAACCAATCGCCCGTCCCGGAGCGTAAGCGTATCGCCGGATAGTACCGCGGCAGAACTAAAGCTGAGAATCGCCGTTATGGCAACCCTGGTGAATCCACTCCCTATCGTTGTAGTCATCTGTCCTCCGTGACGACGCCAGCCTACGCTGCGTTTCGCCTCTTAAATCCCGTAGCAAGAGATTTAGCGATCTCTTTACCCTTTTCAAGCGCCACCGAGTAGGCGGCACGGCTTTCCTGGCGACCCATTGCACTTCCCGTTCGGTGCAGCCGTTCCAAGCCCAATCCGAGCACATAAGTACCTGCAAAAGCGATCGCCGCTTTGGGAATCAGGCCGCCGCCAAGAGGAATTTTGCCGATCAACTCCCGAGCGATCGCGCGCCAGCCGAGCGCACTCGCCGCTATCGATGCAAGCTCCATTTTTTGCTCGACGTACCCGACAGGCTTCCCATTTGCAGCCGCGATTAGAAACGCCATGCGCACCTGATTAATGGTGAGGAATGCGGTATCTCCCGCGAATTCCCCTACAGACCAAGGAATTTCCAGCAAGTTCGGCACAACATTCGGAAGCGCGGTAACAAGAGCGAACATGGCGTTCTCCTTCGCCGTCCGCTGAATAATCCGAGTCAAGACGATCTGACGAAATACGGGAAACTGGCGCGACAGCGGTATTTCGAGATCGGGGTTGGCGTCGAGGATCGGTGTAAGGCACGACTCAGCGCTCGATGGTTGAAACGGGAACGCTCCCTTTGGGCATCCGGCGCCCGTGTCGCAAAGCACCACATCGTGCAGGTCGACTGCGGAATCGGGATGAAGGCGATGAATATGGGCGGCGGAGGCAGGTCCAGTACTAAGGAGGAACTGCTCCATCGCGGCATAACCGGCCTCCGATCCCGATGCGATTCCGATCGATATCGAGCGTTCCGCCAAGTGGCGGACATCGGAAGGATTGAGTTGAGCGATAGCGGACTTGATGTCTTTCAGCAGATTGAGGGACATTACCTCTCCGCTCTCATGTTACCCCTGAG
>CAXSIG010000688.1:0-3269 GCA_964237255.1 uncultured Bryobacteraceae bacterium | reverse complement strand
ATTTTGACCGACCTTTCGCGCGGCGACGGTCCAATCTCAATCACGTAACAGAAAGCGAAGCGGCCAATCCGGACACAGCGTGATCCCGATGCGTGAGGTGGTGACGATAGAGCCGGTTTGGCGGCGCTCTTCCACATAAAGAGGTGGTGCGGTCATATCTACACCGTTCAGCAGTCGTTTAATACCAAGAGCTTGCGTCAGCTTGCCGGGTCCGTTGGCAAGGTCGGAATCTTTCCGGGCGCGAGGGCGGCGTTCGCGGATGGTCTGGATGCCGCGATCCGGCCTGACGGCGCGTAGCAGAACGCAACCCGGCGAGCCCTCCGGTTCGGCGACGATATTCAGGCAATCGTGCAAGCCGTAGTTCAAGTAAATATACGCATGTCCGGGCGGCCCGAAGATCACAGCGGTTCGCGGGGTGACTCCTCGCGCAGAATGGCTGGCGTAATCTTCATGACCCAGGTAAGCTTCGGTTTCGACGATCACTCCCGCTGTTTCGCCATGGACGAGAACCTGCCCAAGCAGCGCGCGAGCCACTTCCGCCGCCGGTCTTGCATAGAACTCTCGTGGGAGAATGCTATTCACTTGGATATTATGCGGTTGTTCACGGCCTTGTCGCTGCCTTCGGAAATCGCGGCGCGATTGGATGGTTTCGTGACGGAATGGAAGCTTGTCGCCAGGCTTCGATGGAGTCCCGTTGAGAATCTGCACGTCACAACGAAATTTATCGGTGATTGGCCGGGCGAGCGGCTTGACGAATTGCGCGAGTCACTGCCGCGTGATTGCCCGGCGCCTCGGGTCAACGTTCGCGGAATCGGATTCTTCCCCAATGATCGCTATCCGAAGGTGCTATTTGCACGAGTGGAGCCGAATGCTCAGCTCGAACAATTGGCGCTCGCGACAGACCACGCGGTACATGCCCTGGGCGTGCCGGCCGAAACCCATTCTTACCATCCACACGTAACGCTGGCGAGGATTCCGCCATCCGTGCGACTGCACGGCCTAAGGGAGAGGATTGCCGCTGTGGATTTGGAGAAAATCGGAAGCTACACGCCTGCCGAATATACCCTGTTTGAAAGCCATGCGGGGCGATATACCAACGTCGGGAACTTTCCGCTTCTGGTGGCAGCCTAATGAACTTTGCTGGATTGTTGCTGGCTTACTTAATTGGAGGTATCCCGATAGGTTTTCTGTTGGTGAAGCTCAAGACCGGACAAGACGTTCGCGCCACAGGTAGCGGAAATATCGGGGCGACCAACGTTCATCGGGCGGCTGGCAAATTCGCGGGAATCGCAACGCTTGTGTTGGACGCGGCTAAGGGCTTTCTGGGAGTGTGGGCTGTCTACAAAATCAGCGGTGGGAGTGTGGCGTGGGCAAGCGCTGGTGCAGTTGCCGTGATGCTCGGCCACATATTCACACCATTCCTCCAGTTCAAGGGCGGCAAAGGCGTCGCGACGTTCTTGGGCGCGTTCCTGTTCCTGGCGCCCGGAGCCATTGCGGCGGTTACTTTGGTCTTCGTCGCGGCCGTCGCGCTCTTGCGCATGATTTCGCTCGGTTCCATTCTGGGGGCGGTCTGCTTCCCCCTCGCGGTATGGCTCATCGTCCAACCCGAGTGGCCGTTGATGATTGCCGCCATTGTTTGCTCATTACTGGTTTTGTTTCGCCACGCAGAGAATGCAAAGCGGATTCACGCCGGGACGGAGCGCGTGTTTCAGTGGGGAGCGAAATAGTTGGAGCGTCCGGCCGTCCTGGGCGGCGGTAGTTGGGGGACAGCATTAGCGCTGGTCCTGGCCCGGCGAGGTTTGCCGGTGACTTTATGGGTTCACAATTTGGAGCGGGCCGAAGAAATGGCCGCAACTCGGGAGAATCGTTTCTATCTACCGGGTTTCCCAATCCCCGATCGGATTCAAATTCGAACCGATATCCACGATGCGGTCGGCGATGCGGATTTTGTGATTTTCGCGGTTCCCTCGTATAGCGTTCAAGAGGTCGCACTCTCTTGTCAGCCGAGCCTTTCTCCGCCTACGGTTTTAGTGAGCGCTGTAAAAGGCTTCCAGCAAAACAGTTTTCGACGAATATCTGAAATTTTGGAAGAATTCCAAACCGGTGTTGTCGCGCTTTCCGGTCCAAGCTTCGCTCGCGAGGTTGCGGCCGGCCTGCCCACGGCGGTTGTCGCGGCGAGCGAGAATACGGCAAATGCCTTCGCCGTACAGCGTTTATTTTCGGACCGGAACTTTCGCGTTTACGTCAGCCCAGACATTCGAGGCGTCGAATTAGGGGGTGCGATCAAAAACGTGATTGCGATTGCCGCCGGAATTTTGCACGGCATGGGCCTGGGCGGAAATGCGCTGGCGGCCCTGGTCACGCGCGGACTAGCGGAGATCTCGAGGCTTGCCGTGGCGCTCGGAGCGCAGCCCACAACCATGTCGGGGTTGGCGGGACTCGGAGATTTAGTGCTCACTTGCCAAGGAGAATTGAGCAGAAATCGGCAAGTCGGCATTCAACTTGCCCAAGGGAAACCGCTTGGCGAAATTGTATCGGAAAGAAAAAACGTCGCAGAGGGGATTCTTGCGGCCAGTATTGTGGTGACGCTTGGTCACCGCAACGGGGTCGCGATGCCGATCTCCGAGCAGGTTTTAGCCATTTTGAATGGCGTACGTACGCCCCAACAAGCGGTCGCCAGTCTGATGGAACGAGCTCCGCGAGAAGAATAGTGTAAACGTTTTCGTTTACGGATCGAAACATTTCATAATGCAGTGGGTTAACACGAGCATGGGGGCCACAACGGCCCTGGACACGGATGCGGAATTAATGCTCCGGGTCCGGGACGGCGACGGGGCTTGTTTCGCTCAGTTGCTGGAGAAGCACCGGTCCTCGGTTGTCCATTTTTTATATCGTATGGTGCAGGATTTCGGAGTCGCCGAGGAGTTGGGGCAGGAGGTGTTCTTGCGAGTGTATCGTTCGCGGGAAAGTTATGAGCCGACTGCAAAATTTACCACTTGGCTATTCCGGATTGCGACGCATCTTGCCTTGAATTCGATCCGCGACAACAAGAAAGAACGCGGACAGGACAGGATTGACGCTCAGGCGGAGGGTGCTCCGGCTTTACAGGTCTCGGACCGCAAGCCGAGCGTCGAAACGCGTATGCTGCACGATGTGAAGCTTGGGGAGGTGCGCGACGCGATTGCCAAGCTTCCCGAAAAGCAGCGGGCGGCGGTGTTGATGCACAAGTACGATGAGATGGAGTATACGCAGATTGCGGCGATTTTGAA
>CAXSIG010000687.1:0-3274 GCA_964237255.1 uncultured Bryobacteraceae bacterium | reverse complement strand
CATCCCAATATGGAGCAGTCCTCCATGAAGGTAACCCGCGGTAATCAGCCGGTAATACTGGTGAAAGATCCGCACCAGACCACCGCTTTCCGCGCCGGCTCTCACCAGCGAATCTCCATCGCCCAGCATTTCAGCCGCATACAAGAGGAGGTTGACCAAGACCAGCATCCCAGTGGCAAAACGTTCCGTGGGGATGAACCCGAGAACCGCTTCACCCGCGGTCCTCCGCTCCACGGCACGGGTGCCTACCGTTTCATTGCAGTAAGGACATACGCGGTCGTTCGACGTGATGAATGCCCGGCAATGCGGGCACATTCTCCGGTTTTCCATGAACCTAAGCGGGGCGCCTTCTAGGAATGGTCGACTCGTCCAGGTTGCTCTCGCGCGCAAATTGACGCGGGTCCGGCTTCGGACGAATCACCAACACGCCCGCGATGGCGATCCCGATTCCCAGCTTCAGCAGTTCCACTCCCGAGTAGATGCCATGCAGTGTCCAAAAGACCGTACGATCGTGCGATTCGGTATTGGGCGGAATAAAGTCCACCACGCGGCCCAACTTACTAATCTGCGGGGTAAGTCCTATCCGTTGGCCAAGCACGATAATCAGCATGGCAATCGCGAGGAGAATCGGTACCTTCGGCGGTTTCGCGCCGAACACCAGGAATAAGACCAAGCCGAGCCCCAGGCCTAATTCCATCCATTCCCATTGCTCGAAATAAAACCGATTCTGTTCACCCGCAAAATGCCGAAGCAGCAATCGGGTATCGTCATGACCTAGCTTGGTGGTTTGCGGAAGAATGTCGAGGTCGGGAGTGTTTAAGAAGCGCTCGACGGATCGAAAATTCTGGGTGGCTACCAAGTCCATCGCCACGCTTCCGGCGAGCCAAACGCCCACGAAGAGCGCAGCGATTCTGCGAAACTGCAACACTTCTCAACTGTAGCTGATAGGCTAAGTTTTCATGAACGGCAGCGACTTCCGCAGGCTCGCGCTTGCCTTGGACGGGGCCGTGGAAAGCGCTCATATGGGGTCGCCGGATTTTCGAGTCGGTGGTCGAATTTTCGCGACACTTGCGTCGGAGACTGACGGTTTCGGAAATCTTATGTTGACACCGGAGCAACAGAAAGAATTCGTCGAGGAACAACCGGCGCTCTACGTGCCGATTAAAGGTGGCTGGGGACGCATGGGCATGACGCATATCCGTCTGGCGGCGGCGACAGAAGACCAGCTGGCCGGAGCTCTTAAAGCCGCTTGGCGCACGCGTGTCGCAAAGAATACCAAACCGGCGAAACGCAAGCTCTGATTGCTCGCTTCTGCGCTACAATTATTAAGGATTTTCGAACGGAAATCCATCCTTCAAAATGCTGATTCCAGCCCTTCCTGTCATGCTGGTTCTGGCTGCGGTTCCCGCACATGGCGCCGCCGCCCTCCCTCTCAATCGTCAGTTCGATCAGACTGTTCTTCCGTACGTCGCAAAGTATTGCGTCAGCTGCCATAGCGGCTCTTCCGCTGCTGCGCAACTCGATCTGAAGTCGGTCACCTCCTTCGATATGGTTTCGAAGGATTACGCGCATTGGGCGCTTGTCATGGAGCGGCTTGAGGCGAAAACAATGCCGCCAAAGCCCGTGGCGCTGCCGCCTGCCGATGCTACCGCGCAAGTTGTTGCTTGGATTCAGGCCGTACGTGCTCAGCAGATCAAGAAGTCAGCCGGTGACCCCGGACTGGTGTTGGCGCGGCGTTTGAGTAACGCGGAGTACAACTATACGGTTCGCGATCTCACTGGCCAGGACTTGCAGGTCACGAAGGAGTTTCCCGTTGACCCGGCAAACACTGCCGGTTTCGATAATTCCGGCGAATCGCTGACCATGTCTCCCGGTTTGCTGAACAAGTATCTGCAAGCGGCTCGCGGCGTGGCCGACCACATGGTGCTGACGCCGCATGGGATCGATTTCGCTCTCTACCCGATGCTGGCGGAATCCGATCGCGAGAAGTATTCGATTCAACGCATCATCAGCTTTTACCAGCGGCAGCCGACCGATTATGCGGATTACTTCGAAGCCGCCTGGCGATATAAGAATCGCGTCGCATTGGGAAAGCCGGCCGCAACGCTCGCTGCGACGGCAATGGCTGCAAAGATTAGTCCGAAGTATTTACCGCTTGTGTGGCAGATTCTTGCGGAGAAGGATGCTATCGGCCCGGTCGCGACGCTGCAGAAGATGTGGCTCGCATTGCCTACACCGGCGGAGAAAGATCCCGATGCCCTACGCGCGAAGTGCATTGAGATGCGCGATTTTGTGGTCAAAGTTCGTACCCACACCGCGATGCAATTTTCCGCGCCGAAGGTGAAAGGTTTGCCCGCTGGTTCGCAGCCTTTGTTGAACTGGAAATTGCGGGAGTTTGCGCTTCATCGCCGTGAGAGTGACCCGGACGACCTGCTGAATGAAGGCGACGCCGAGCCGGCCGTACCTGCGATTCCGAAGTATCCCGGACTGCACATGGAAGCCGCCCCGCGCTGGGCCGCGCTTTCCGCCAAAGCTCGCGCGGGCGATACGGATTTGGTGGTTCCGAAAGGGCAACGCGTCCGGTATCAAGCCGCCTTTACCCGTTTTGCGTCCGTGTTTCCCGATACCTTTGTGGTCACCGAGCGAGGCCGCTATTTTCCGGACGATTCTTCGGACAAGGGCCGCTTACTAAGCGCGGGATATCACAGCGTGGTCGGATTTTATCGCGATGACCGGCCACTGATGGAACTGATCCTCGACGAAAAAAGCCAGAGGGAACTGGACCAGCTTTGGAACGATTTCGATTACATCGCGCACTTCACGGATCGCACCTGGACTCAGTTTTTCTTCAATCAGAGTGGCGAAGTGCTGGGCAAGGGTGCTGAGTCCGCGTCGGATCGTCCGACGGATCACGCGGTTACCGATACCGCGGTGATCTTCGCGATGCGCGACCGGTACGAAGCAAAAGCCAAAGCCGATCCTTCGAATAACCCGATGGCGATCACCGCGATTCGCGATCATTTCGACCGCATGAATCGCACCCTGCGCGAACTGGAAAAGGAGAAAGTAACTTCCGAACCGAAGCAGTTGGAAGCGATGCTCCGTTTTGCCGCCCACGCTTACCGGCGCCCGCTCACTATTGCGGAACGCGACGACTTAGTCGCGTACTACCGGTCCCTGAGAGCCAAGAGCGAACTATCTCATGAGGATGCCATTCGCCAGGCGCTCGTCAGCGTTTTGATGTCTCCGGATTTCCTGTATCGCTTCGACTTGC
>CAXSIG010000686.1:0-3275 GCA_964237255.1 uncultured Bryobacteraceae bacterium | reverse complement strand
CAGGGAACAACGAACTGGTAATCGCGATGAAAGAGAGCGCGCCGAACGTCATTACGGTAGTGACCATGCTGATGGGCAAGCCGGGAAAACTGTCGGGCATTTTCACCAGCTTGAGAGAGGAGGAGATTCCGAATACCACCAGCCATCCCAGCGCTCCACTCACCATAGCCAGTACCGCTCCTTCCACCAGAAAGTCGATCAGGATGCGAAACCGCGTGGCCCCCAGAGCCTTTCGCAAGCCGATTTCGCGGGTTCGTTCGCTAACAGTCACAAGCATGATGTTCATCACTCCGACGCCGCCTAGCGTGAGCGTTACCAGCGCGATGATGCCGAGGAATACCGTCATCGATTCGAAGATCGCGTCGATCTGTTGCGCGTTTTCGATGGTGTCCCACATGCCGATCGCGCTCTTGTCATCGGGGTCGAAGCGGTGATTGCGTCCTAAGATACGCCGCACCTGGCGACGCGCATCCAGGAAATCCGCGACCGACTTCGGGGTGTAGATGATCTCGTTGACATATCCGGGTTGGAAGTTGAGCGCAGGGGGAAGATCGCGAACCATGGTGGAGTACGGGAGAAAGATCTTGTCTGTATCCCGGCCGTTGTAACTCGAGTTTTGGTTCTTGTCCTCCATCACCGCGATGATCTCGAACGGAATGCTGTTCAGGCGAACAGTGCGGCCCACAATGTCGGTACGCGTTCCGAATAGCGACTTCTTCACTTTGCTCCCGATGACGCAGACGCGCCGGGATTGCAAGGCATCCTCAGCCGTAAAGAAGTGGCCTTGGTCGAGCGGTAGATTGCGCAAAAGGGTATAGTTCGCCTCTACGCCATTGGTGTCGAACGCCGTGCCGTTGAATTCCGTGGTGGCGCGCGCAGAGTTTTCCAACTCCCCGGTAACCTGCTTCACCAGGTAGCATTCGGTTCGGATATCGTGAATGTCCTGTTCCGTAAGACGAATGCGCCGCCCGGCACGTTGGCCCCCGGCTTGTGACGCAGTGCGCCCACCGAAGATGATCACGATGTTCTCGCCCAAGCTCTTCATGTTGTTATGCTGGCCTTCTTTGAAGCCTTCGCCCATCGCGACAATCAGCACAATGGAAGCGATTCCCCACGCGATACCGGCCATGGTGAGAAAGCTCCGCAGCTTATTGCGGAAGAACGAAGAGAAGACCTGTCCGAACAACTCGCGCAGATAGGTCATCGCCGTTTACTGAAGAATGACTTGCTGTCCGACGCTGAGCCCGCTTGCTACTTCCGTACGCGAACCGTTGCTGATTCCGGTCTTAACGTGAATTTTCTTTCGGCCCTTTTCTGCCATCGGATCCGGAATCTCCACGTCGGTCGATTTATCTTTTGCGTAGAGAATTGCGCCTTCGGGAATAGTCAGAATGTTCTTGTGCTCGTCCAGGATAATCTCAGCGTTCGCCGTCATCAGCGCGCGCAGTTTGCGGGACTCGTTCGAGATGGAAACACGCACTTCGAACGTAGTGACGTTGTCTTTCTCCGTCCCCAACGGTGAAATCTTGGTCACTTTCCCCCAGAACTTTTCGTTTTTGTAGCTTTCCACCGTTATGCGCGCGGTCTCACCGAGATAGATCTTCCCGACATCGGTCTCATCCACTTTCCCTTTCACGTAGACCTCGCCCAAATCGCCCAACGTCATGATGAGCGTGGCAGCCCCGCCCTGCGTCAGGATCGAACTCGGCATCGCGCGATAGCACCACGCCATCGATTGGGCTCACGATAGTGGCGTTGCGAAGGTCCTCTTCCGCGCGGTCGACAATGGCTTGCTGCTGCTGCAGTTGCGCTTCCGCTTTGGCGATCGCGGCCTTACCGCTTGCCAGGTTTATTTGTGCGGAGTGCTGCTTGTTGAGCGCCAGTTCGTAGTTTTTATCGGCATCGTCCCGTGCGTTCTGTGCGATTAAACCGCCCGAGAACATGGTGCGCGAACGTTCACGGTCGCGCTTAAGGAACGGCAGGTCAGGACCTTCGGCATCCACTTTGTTTCGCTCGAGATCCGCCTTCGCGCTATTCACACCGGCTTCCGCGAACTGGAGCGCAGCCTGGGCCTCTTTCAAGCGAGGAAGCAAATCGTTCTTGTCCAGCTCGCACAACAACTGTCCCTTATGGACGACATCGCCAAAGTTCACCGGAAGCTTCTGGATGATGCCGCTGGCCTTGCTTTTAATTTCCACCTGCGTCACCGGCTGCACTTTTCCTGTAGCCACTACGGACCGCGCCAGATCGCCCTGTTCCACTTTCGCCAGCTTTTCCGGGTCGATTTTAACGGCCGTATGACTGAATGCTTTGAAGGAGAAAACGCCGGCTGCGGCTATGCCGGCCAGCACCACAACCCAGATGAAACTCTTTTTCTTACGCGCCATAGTAAGCTTCTCTAACCACTACGCAGCACACCGGCCATGAGTTCACAATTAAACGCCTCGCCATTAAACTGGCTATTTGGAACTCCTTCTGGACGGCAACCGGGTACGCGACGAAATTCTGAGCGAACTGCGCCCGCGAGTTGAAGCGATCACACGAACGTTGGAGCGCCCTCCCGGTTTGGCGGTTGTCCTGGTAGGGAACAATGCGGCATCGGAGGTCTACGTCCGCAGTAAGACGCGAACCGCCGGTGAACTAGGCATCTACAGCGAGACGCTTACTCCGCCGGTCGACCTGTCCACAGAGGAACTGATCGCCGTAGTGGAAGGGCTGAACGAACGAGCGGACATCGATGCGATTCTGGTGCAACTGCCTTTGCCGGTTTCTGTTGATTCCCAACGCGTTTTGCTCGCGGTAGCTCCCCGCAAGGATGTAGACGGCTTCCACCCGGAAAACGTTGGCAACCTGGCCACGGGTCGGCCTGGCCCGCGGCCTTGCACTCCCGCCGGAATCATCGAATTGCTGAAGCGAAGCAGGATTCCGATTTCGGGTAAGCGCGCTGTTGTTGTGGGGCGTAGCGATATTGTCGGCAAACCGGTAGCGCTTCTTCTTCTGCAGGAGAACGCGACCGTCACCATCGCACATTCGAAGACGGAGCGGTTAGCAGAGTTATGCCGCGAGGCGGACATCCTGGTTGCGGCGATTGGCCGTCCTGCATACCTGGGCATGGAACACATACGTCCTGGCGCCACGGTGATCGATGTGGGAATCAACCGAGTCACCGAGCGATCTGACGCCGTCCGGATTTGGGGAGAGGGTTCGGCGCGTGTCGCCCAGTTCGACTCCAAAAGGAGTGTGCTGGTGGGCGACGTTCATCCGGTGGAAGGAGC
>CAXSIG010000685.1:0-3275 GCA_964237255.1 uncultured Bryobacteraceae bacterium | reverse complement strand
GCGTGATCTTCGTTGGCATCCGCTGATTCTTTATTGCTTTGCGCAGAAAGGCTTTGCCTGCATTTACGTCGCGGTTGCGGCTTAATAGAACGTGAGCTTTCGGCAAGTGTGCATGACTAGAGTTGGTAGCTCCGAATAAGCTTGTTGGTTCGGAGCATGGGGTATGACGCGACGGCGTGGCGGAAGCGCAGAAGTTTATGCTGAGTTGCAGGGACGATTTGAGCAATGGCGCAGTACACAGCCGTTGCGGTCAAGGTTGCCGGAGTCATTGTGGGAGTCGGCGGTAGAGCTAGCCAGAGAGCATGGCGTGAACCCCACCGCGCAGGCGCTAGGTTTGGACTACAACGGGCTGAGGAAGAGGTTGACGGGAACTCCCGGCACCCGGAGCAAGCCTGTGCCGGCGGAGTTCGTGGAGCTAGTGCCGCCGCGAAGTGAGAAGTTGGAAGAATGCGTGATCGAGTTTGAATCCGCGCGGGGTTCCAAGATGCGGGTCCAGTGGAAAGCATCCGTCGCGCCGGACTGGACGGGCCTGCTGCGGGCGTGGCGTGATACCGATCGATGATTCAGATCACGGCGCAGATGCGCGTGCTGGTGGCTATCGAGCCGGTGGATGGAAGAAAGGGGATCGATTCATTAGTACGGCTTTGCCAGGACAAACTGGCGGAGGATCCGTTCTCGGGATGCGTATTCGTGTTTCGAAGCCGGGGCGGCACCGCGATTCGGCTCCTCAGCTACGATGGCCAGGGATATTGGCTTGCGCAAAAACGTTTATCCAAAGGCCGTTTCGTTTGGTGGCCGGAAGCAGCCGAATCCAGTAAGCCGCTGGAAGCGTATGAGGCGCAGTTACTTATGGCCGCGGGCGATGTCTCGCGAGTTCGCGCCGCGCCGATGTGGCGGCGCTTACGCACCCTTGCCGAAAGCACACAGTCAAATGGGTTCATCTTGCTGGCTACGGAGAAAATCCAAAGCATGTTCCCCCTTAAGTCCACACTTTTGCATATCCGCAGGGTGGATCGGATGGGTTTTAAGTTTCCGACTGCGAGACTGATTTACTCAGAAATCTTGGCATTGAGGGCTCGATCTGCTTGATGTTGGGTCGGCGATGACTCGTCCCGAATCTCTCGTTCCAAGAAAAAGTTTAATGCGGTTCTCAATGCTGCGATAGCTGCAAGCTTTCCGATATCACTCCAGCTTGGTGTGACGGCGGTATTTAGAATATCAGCCGCAAGTTCCAATTCTAGAGCGACGGCGAGCCAGCGTCCTAAGGAAAGCCGAAGCGTGTTTTCGGTCATAGAACGAGAGCTCGGACGAAAGAACAAAACTAATGAACGGAACACAGCCTGGATCGCCGCTAATCCAATGACCACAGCAGCGGCAAACTCCACGCCTCTTGCTAGTGCCTCGATCAACGACTTTGCTTGCGCCATCATGTCTGGTATTTCAGGAAGAAGAAGTTCTGCTCGGGGAAGACTCTACGCGAAGCGGCGGCAAACCAACGATGTCGTAGGTACTCGAAGCAACCTCAATCGACGCCTGATCAAAGGCCTTGATAATATCCCTGCTGATCTTATCTTTTATTACGCGAATGCCATGATCACGAACAATGAAGCGAACGGTCAATTCCAGCCAGTTGTCCGTTAAACGGTAGTAGACTCTCGGATGCAAATCGGTCCGAGGCAGGAAATATCGGTGCTCTAGTTCGAGTAAGACTTCCTCAGTCAGTTCCGATGTTTTCATGGTGTGCTGGTTTGCGGCGTCCAACATAATGGATTCCGCCTTCTCGCGATCCGCGGTGTACTTGATCGGTATGTGCATCTCTTCCCAGATGAACGGAAAGTCCCGGGTGTAATTGTAAACAGGTTGATCGAAGATTTTCGAGTTAGTCACACTGACAATTCGACCGGTATATTGGCGGGATTCCACCCACATGCCTGGCTCGCCTCCCTGCACCGAAGGAGGTTGTCCCATCTCCATAATGATGGTTTGAAAGAAGTGAAGGGCAATGACATCGCCACGGATTCCTCCCATGGTGATGCGGTCCCCGACACTGAAGGTGTTGCCGCGCAGGATAAGCAGATATCCGGCAAATGAGGTAATTACTTGTTGTAAAGCAAAAGCGAGACCTGCGGTAATTAGCCCAACCGCTGTGGTAAGCCTCTTTGGATCGTCGAACCAGATCGAAACGAGTCCAATCAAGCCGACCAGTGTCACGGAAATTGAAACTACCTGCCCAATCCAGAAAGAGACGTTTCGTCGCCTTAGATCGTCACCACCCTTCCGTGAAAGTGCTGTGCCGAAGCGTGAACAGGCGTAAAGAAACGATAAGAGAACAATTGAGAAGAGGAGGCGCTGTCCGTTTTGGGCGTTTACGCCAAATAGTCGAATGCCGAATATCTGGAGAGCGGAATCAGACCCAACAAACTGAATGGCGCTTTGCACGTCCTATGGTAACGGTGGCGTTTGTAGCGAAATGCGGCGGCACAGAAAAGGTGTTGTGAAAGACTTCCTGGAAAAGCGCTAAGTATCTGGGTAGCCGTTGATGAAGCAAAGCTGACAACACGGGGAGATCCGGTGATGGCGCGCCCCTTGTGTCTCGAGACTATTTTTCAATCACCTTTTCCACATCGCCTACTTGCTTAGTGGTGCTCGGGACCGACAGGTTTTGTTTTTAACGGCAGTAACGCGGTAAGTCGTCAAAACTCGCTCGCCATAGTGAGCGCCGCGATTGTCACTGTGTCTCTCATCTCGCGCGCGGTGCGCTGTTGTCGGATCGAGTGGCTTCCGTAACCCTGCGCGGCTACATCAGTGGCATAAGCGTCGAGATATTCGTTCAACGGCCCTTGGCGGAGCCGTTCAATAGTGCTTGAGAGAGTGAAGAGCTGGTTTATCACTCTCCCAGAGTGCAGAGAAGGGCGACAACCTATGCCGCGGACCCAACTCTTAAAGCCTGTTAACAGACCTTTCGACAAGCATTCGCGGCATAGTCGGGGAAGCGGCATAGTGGCGTCTATACCTCGTGCGGCATAGCGGGCACTGCTTTGCCACGCATCTACTCGAAGCCGGTGTGGACCTTCGGACGATTCAGCTTCTGCTCGGTCATAGCGACCTGAAGGCTACGACGGTGTACCTGCATCTATCGAATCGACATCTGCGGGCGACCGCCAGTCCGCTGGATGCCCTGGTCCTTTCGAACGGAAAAAGCGGTCCCGATCCGGAGGGGTTAGAGGATGTTTGAGAAGCTTCGAATCGAGTCCGGCAGACTGAGAATGAATGCC
>CAXSIG010000684.1:1969-3287 GCA_964237255.1 uncultured Bryobacteraceae bacterium | reverse complement strand
TCAAGGTCGATCTGCTCGGCCTCGGAATGATGGCGGTGCTAGAAGACTGCCTGCTGCTGATCCGCGATCACAACGAGGAGGACGTCGACCTCGGGCAGTTACCGCCAGACGATCCGGTGACGTACAAGGCTTTGCAGAAGGCGGACACGATCGGGCTGTTCCAGGTCGAGAGCCGCGCACAGCAGGCGACCTTGCCGCGGCTGAAGCCCGAGAAGTTCTACGACATCGTGGTCCAGGTCGCGATTATCCGTCCCGGCCCGATTGTCGGAAATATGGTGCATCCCTTCATCGCCAGGCGCCAGGGAAAGGAACCAGTCGAATACCTGCATCCGCTGCTGGAGCCGGTTCTGAAGCGAACGCTTGGGGTGCCTTTGTTCCAGGAACAGCTTTTGCGCATCGCCATGACGGCGGCGAATTTCACCGGTGGCGAAGCGGAAGAACTGCGGCGCGCTCTCGGCTCGAAGCGCAGCAAGGAACGTATGGCAAAGATCGAGGTGAAGCTGCGGGCCGGAATGGAGCGGAACGGGATCAATGGACACCCGCAGGATGTGATCGTGCAGTCTATCTCGTCTTTCGCTCTGTACGGCTTCCCCGAGAGCCATGCGGCTAGCTTCGCGATGCTGGCCTACGCCAGTGCGTACATGAAGTGCCACTACCTGCCGGCGTTCACCTGCGCGATCCTGAACAACCAGCCGATGGGCTTCTATCATCCAGCCGTGCTGATAAAGGATGCGCAGCGACATGGGCTGCACTTCCTACCCATTGATGTCACGAAATCCCGGCACGAATGCACGCTGGAGGATTTTGAGCTGCGTTTGGGCATGAACTACGTGAAGGGTCTTAGGGCGGAAGCTGCTTTCGCGATTGTGGCCGAACGCGAGAGAGCGCTGTTCACCAGCATCGACGATCTGACTCGCCGTGTTCCTGAACTCCGGAAGGACGAGGTGACCAAACTGGCAAAAGTCGGAGCGCTCAATTCGCTTGGCGCCGCCAATCGGCGCGATGCGCTATGGAAAGGGTCTCGCGCCTCGCAGTATGTCGGTCCGCTTCTTGAAGAGCTATCCGAGGTCGATCAGAGGACGCCGCTGACTCCGATGACCACGGAAGAGCGGCTCTGGGCCGACTACGGCGGAACCGGCGTGAACATCGGCAAGCACCCGATGGCGTATCGGCGCGAGGAAATGGATGCGCTCGGTGTGACCTGCGCGTCCGATCTGCCCTACACCCGGTCTGGCGAAATCGTGAAGATCGCAGGATGCGTGATCGTTCGGCAGCGTCCCGGAACGGCAAAGGGTATCGTGTTCCTGAGCGTCGAAGA
>CAXSIG010000684.1:0-1959 GCA_964237255.1 uncultured Bryobacteraceae bacterium | reverse complement strand
AGACGAGACGGGGATCGCGAATGTCGTTGTTCTATCGGAGATGTTCGATGCTGACCGTTCGCGGCTGATCGCGAACCCGTGGCTGCTGATCGAAGGGCCGATACAGAACGTCGACAACGTCATCCATGTTCGCGCTAGGCAGATCGATCCGCTGCCGTATCCGGGCATCAAAGCGGCGTCGCATGATTTTCATTAGGAAACAGTTTGCCCCGGCTCCGCGCGGATCGCCGAGGCATGGATGAAACGCGATACCCAGAGAGTGCCGAATCCGTGGGAAAATTCTCCCTGTGCAACTGACGCTCGATCCCGACGACAAAGATGCCGTGTTGAAGGCGCTGACGAACGAGGCTGCTCGGCTTAAGGTCGGCAATCGCGATAGCGCCGCGCTGGACCGATTTATTCAGGAGATCGAGACGGCGGAACGGAAGCCAGTCGGGAGTGAGCGGGTAATCGTGAAAAAGACGAAGCGAGCCTGATTGGAGAACGACATGTCTACGGCGAAACAATTTATCCTTGTACTAAGTTGTGGATTATTGCTGTGCAGTGCGCAGGATCAACCGACCGCTAAACAGCCCAGTCGCCTAGACCTCGTTAAAACACTCGACAATCCGATCTTGCAGGGGTCTTTACCCACTTCTTACAGCCCGGGTTCGGAGCAACGCGCCAAAGCCTTACAAAAGTTCTTGGAAGGGGAGCGTAGCTTCTATCAAGAAAAGCTTGGTATCAAGCTCGCCGATCTTTCGCTGGCAGTCCTTAGTCCAGACCAGTGGCCGAAGGCGGTACCGGACTTGCCCTACGGCATGCCTTCTGTATCCAGAAATCCTTCGGTAATAGCCATGCCAACTCGCTGGGAGGGTGCCGACTGGGGAGCGTTCCCAAAAGAAACGGATGTTGACCCATCCTTGGTGAAAGAAGTTACAAGCAGCGGCGGCAACTGGAACCAAATTTTGTACAGAGGCGCTGACGGCATTGCTACGCACGAATTGGGACACGTGATCATCGCACGCTACGGGATCGATCCACAAGTTCACTGGTTTAACGAGTTCTTGGCAAGCTATGCGGGCTATGCGTACCTCAAGGAGAAGGTGCCAGAAGATCTAATGGCTAATGAAATCTTCTGGGTTTTTGGCCTGCGACAACCACATCCCCATACATCGCTGGCCGATTTCGAAAGCATGTATAATCGGTTAGCGCGAGAGCTGCCTGGGAATTACGGATGGTATCAATCGGCCATATCCCAGCGCGTAATCGAGGTATACAAACAGCGAGGTCTCGATTTCTTGAAAAGTGTCCAGAAACAGTTTCCCGTCGGCGCATCCGGCGCGACGAATGATGTAGTTCTCGACCGATTGGAACAAATAAATACCGGGTGGAAAGTCTGGGCGAAATTGCTCGAAGCCGGAACACCAGTCATCTCCAGCCGCGATTATTCCCAAAAGCAAATTCAAAAATAGCTGTAGTGACCCAGCCAGGTTTTGCGTTCGGCATAAAAAACAATCCTATTCTGGCGCTAAGACACTCATTGATCTGAGAGCATCGAAACGGGCATTTTCCAGTTCAAGGGAAGCAGGAAACACCTTTAACCACTGAACTCCACCCTCAGATGGTGAACGCACTCCACGGCCTTCTGTGAGCTTTCCGCGTTGCTGGCGCATTCCGGACTGCATAGTCAGCGCCTCATGATGAAGCTTCCACTGGGTCCGGCTCGTCACGACAACTCAGGCAGTAAGTCAGACGGCCCATGTGGGTAAGCTGGTATCCCGAGACGGTCACCGGAAATCTCTCGCCGTGGCCATAGACCGTTTTCATGTCTTGCAAGTAGCCGTCGTCTCGCAAGGTCTGGTAAATAATGGCTCTGGATTGAAAGGGTAAGTGGCCCTCGATCTCGGCTGCGAAAACCTTTTCAAGGGCTTGCAACGTCTTTTTTGTCGGCCCGGAGGCCGTCACGGCAGCGTGTCC
>CAXSIG010000683.1:0-3293 GCA_964237255.1 uncultured Bryobacteraceae bacterium | reverse complement strand
AAAAAGCCCGCGCCCAAACGCGAGCTGCAAACGTCAGAGTGGAGGGCCAAAATATTGACTCCCTTAACCTCGCTAATCTGCGACGTCGAACCAATCGAAGCCTTTTCATCCAAGCGGTCATCGGGGAAATTGAAATTGACGGACATGACCTCAGAATTTCGTCACGCTATAGCGGATTCCGCCGAAGCAAACGCGAAACCGTGATGGAGTTCAGCATCGATTCCGACAACAGTGTCCCGTTCTCGAGCTTAAATTGCGTGGGGTTCGACCTTATTGAAGATCCCCAGATGATGCACGCCATAAAGCCACTGCTCATTGGAAGTGATGGAAGTTCAAAGAAGATCGCCGTTCCATTTTTAGCGCCGCTGAGGTCCGAACAGCCGTTTGCTCTTCTAATAAAGACCGCGCTCCCCGGCTGTATTAAACCCGGCGTTGATTATTGCACTACAACGCTCTCGTTTGATCAACAAAGCGTGAGGCAGCACCGAACCCTTCTTCGGTTCTTTGCTCCCTTTCCAGATTGGGTGCGTATTTACGAATTGTCTGGCGAGAACCTAGCGGAAATCGTGAGAGACCTAAAGCCTCACATGCAGACCACCGACACTGTTGAATATATCGATGAGGTGGCCGACGCTGACGCGAGGTCATCACGAATCTATCTTTTCTCTCGGCCTGCCGAACACAATGTTTAGGTCGGCACGTAGAAGGCGCGTTCACCAGAGTTGTTAAGAACGCGCCACGAAGAGTCGCTAAACTAAAACAGGTGGCGGGTAAGGCTAAAGCTGAATTCATTGCGCCTAAGCTCTTGCTCAAGACCGAACAATTACCAGAGAGCTGATTTCGGTATTGCCAAACGCAACAGCCCGGACTGGCTTTATGAGATCAAAGTGGACGCGTGCCCCCGCGATAAACAGTGGCGGGAAGGCCGGAAATCAACGACGTTAATGGCTTGCAAACCGCAACCCGCCTCTTTTTCCGCGCGGCACTGAACGAGTGGAATGGACAGGGACTTGGCCTTCTAGAAGGATTTTTAGGCGGCTCAATCCGCCAGGCGCACATCCCGGTCTTTTCTGACGAGGATAAATAGAAGGCGAAGAAATGATGATGATTTGTCCGTAGGGATCCAGTATTTCTGAATCTCTTCTCCTCGGGGGATCCACCTCCTCCTTCACGGCCCGGACGCACAGGCTACGATCCTATCCGGTTCATATCACGCGACCCGCGATTGGTTGCGATCTGCAAGGCGATCCAAATTCCGAAGATATTAACCTTCGAAGCGAAAAAGGCGTTCGGGGATCGTCAATCGGCCGACTGTAATGTTAGGACACCCCAAAAAGTGTGCGGGCACGTGCCAGAGCGTCCGCATCAGGCACCGGTCGGTCGCTAAGCTTAAATTCCACATTGGGATCGCGATCGCCATCTATCAAATCAACTGCATAGCCGTCGAGCTTATTGGCATACTGACCCTTTTCGTAAACAAGCCGGAACACACCTAGGCCCTGCTGCAGATGCTTGGTGTGGAAGACGGTGCAGGTGTACGCATAAATAAGTTCGGTACGTTCAGTATTGACCGTCGCCGCCTCTGAAGACCAGTTGGCACGAGTCTGTCCATCTTTACTGAATTCTCGGCCGTGAACGATGATTTCGCCAGTGGACTGATCGATGAACTCTAACGTGAACCGATCCTCGCTACCTACCGCATAATGGCCGGCCCATGTGCCCTCAATGAAACTCTTGCCAAGTACCAGACGACGGAGCCAAAGGAGCCGCTTAACCAACACCAGCAGTATGTCGGCCAAAGAGCGATAGATTGCGACAGCCGCAAGAGCGCCGGCAGCGTTGATAAGCAGAGCATACTGGTTGCTTAATTGGCGAACGAAAGGCGCCAACCACACGATGCCCGAGAACATAACTGTGACAGTAATTGCTGTAGCAATAGCGGCAAGACGCTCGTGTAGCACCCGCTTATACTACGCCAAATCCGTAAATTGGGGCAATTCGCCGGGTCCTGGTTTGTGCTCGCGGTGCACAGCTCCAAGAAAAGCACGCGGGCATAAAGAAAGCTTGCCGACCCTTGGCACCCGTGCTACCATGCTATGATTTTGTTAGAAGTCGTATGCCCACGCCAACCACCCACACGCGGATCGCCCTCATTGAAAGGTCGCGCTCGGGTTGCTGGGGCGCAGAAAGCATTGAGTTTTGGTCGTGGCAGGCCTCGTCGATTTCGATATCGTCGCGATTCTAAAACAGCGGTCCGACAAAGAAGGTTGCGCGGCGTTCGGCACACGCGCCGCAGCATAGGTTGCGACGGCTGCACCCAAAACTTAAATTAAATTCCCTCTACCTGGAGATTTTGGAACTAAAATGGCTACCGTACCTACGATGATCGCTGTCCAAGCCGAAATTCCTTTTCAGATTGCTGCACTTTTTCAGACGATGGGAATCTCGGAAGACACGGTTAGACTTGTTGGAAAACGAATCTTCGTGAATGTTCAAACCATTCCACCTTGTCAATGGGCTGATCTTACCCGAAGACTTTTGGATTTGGACCTTCGTCTACTGGCAGTTGTTCTGTTAGCAAATCTTCGTGGCTTTGAGTGGAAAGATGTCAATTCCAGGCGTGCAGAAGTCGTGAAAGTTGGCGGTATCTTGATGGATACACGACTGCTCAGCTTCGATGATGTTGTTACCAGTTTAAATCCGTCTGATCCGACAAGCAGTGACGCGCCTTTGCCTTCTACCCCCCAATGCGGTTTTGATTGGGATTTCTACAAAGCTTCGTATCTTTCCTCGGAACAACTAGAGTCCTATCTGAACGAGTTAGACAGTCCCTCTCAATCGAGAGGATCGGTTATAAGTTAGCGTCCCCCGGTGTAAATGGATAGAACATCGGCAGCAGATTTGTTTTTAGAGCAGCATCTCCTAGGCCCTGGCCTGCTGGATCTAAGCGGGAAACTTTCGCCCGGCAGTATCCGAGATCAGGTCTTAAGAGGGCTGCTTGCGGTGGATTGTCTCTTCAAAAAAAGGCGCGATCAGTCGCGGAAATACAATGCTTGTAATTGGTGCAGGAGTTGCAGGCACGGTTGCCGCGATGCGAGCAGCCGCCATCGGAGTCTCTGTTTCCCTTATTGATAAAGAACGAACTCCCCTTGCCGCTCTTAGGAGCAACGACAGTCGGGTCATATCTCCAACGCTTTTCGACTGGCCTTCGCAACATTGGAACGACTTAAGTTAAAGCGGTTTTTTACATTACGGCGAAGGCCCTCCTGATCGATTGGCCATCACTCTCCTAA
>CAXSIG010000682.1:2850-3296 GCA_964237255.1 uncultured Bryobacteraceae bacterium | reverse complement strand
TCATGCATCAGAACGTCTCAATCTGTCACTGGATCGTGACGTCCTGCTTCGATTGGCGAAGCCCACGCAACAAGCTGGTGACCGACGGCTTGAACTTCCCCTCGAACGACTACATCAACTACGGCCTCGAACGCCAGGGCGCGCGCATAGTCCGCGTAAAATCGGACGACGGCATGACGCTCCCTACCGAAGCGGTCCTAGGAGCCATCGACCAACAAACACAACTCGTATCGGTTTCCCATGTAGCGTTCCGCAGTTCCTATGTGCAAGACCTAGCCGCCATTACAAGGCGTGCGCACGAGATGGGAGCGATGGTCGTCGCCGATCTCTATCAATCCGCGGGATGTCTCCCGGTGAACGTTCGCAAACTGGGAGTAGACTTCGCGACAGGCGGTTCCGTGAAGTGGCTGTGCGGCGGTCCAGGCGCGGGCTACCTCTATGTCCGC
>CAXSIG010000682.1:0-2840 GCA_964237255.1 uncultured Bryobacteraceae bacterium | reverse complement strand
ACCAATTGGAACCCGCGGCAACGGGTTGGCAAGCCCATCGCGAGCCATTCGGATTTGAATCCGGTCCCATTGAATTTGCGGACGATGCCATGCGTTTCCTAAACGGCACGCCGAACGTCCCTGCCATGTATTCAGCTCGGTCCGGATACGAAATCATCAACGAAATCGGCGTGGAAAACATCCGCGCCAAGTCGGAGCGCCAAACGCAACTGCTGATGGATCTAGCCGATGAATGCGGCATCCCAGTGCGCACCTGCCGCGAGGCCAACCAACGCGGCGGAGTCGTAATCCTCGATGTACCGAACGGCAAAGAAGTAACTCGCGAGCTAGCCAGGCGCGAAATTTTAGTAGACTACCGCCCCAAAGCGGGCATCCGCATCGCACCCCATTTCTACACGACCGACGAAGAAGTAAAACATACGGTCGAGCAGCTACATCAGATTGCCACATAGCAAAAACGCTATAATCGGGAGAGTCTAGATGGGCTGGACGCGTCCGGGAACCTCATGTGAAACATCTGCGCGACTCGCTCTGGGAAATGCGACTAAAAGGCGAGGCTGGCATATCGCGGGCGCTCTATGTGGCTGTGATTCGCCAGCGCGTAGTCATCGTTCGTGTGTTCGTGAAGAAGACGCAAAAAACACCCAGCCGCGAGATAGCGCTCGCCCTAAAAAGAGCAAAGGGGTTATTGCAATGACCAAAGTGAACGACCTTCACCGGAAGTGGATCAAAGACCCGAAGTATCGAAAGGCGCACGAGAACTTGGCCTCGGAGTTCGCTCTTGTCCACGCGCTGATTGAAGCACGTGTCAGCGCCGGCCTTACACAGGAACAATTAGCTGAAAAAATGGATACAACTCAATCCGTCATCGCGCGACTGGAAAGCGGGCGGACAAGACCTTCAACGCAAACGCTCGAACGGCTCGCGGCAGCAACGGGAACACGGCTGAAGATCAGTTTCGAGCCAAGGGCAGCGGCGTAAATGCCCGTTAGGGAAGCGGAATCCCGCGCCCAATCAGATAAGGCAGCCCGCCCGGCACGCCCCGCATCGGAATCAATCCAGCTTCCCAAGCGTAATCGGTCCGTTGCAAACTCTCAGTCATTGCCAACATCTCTTCCGGCGAGTAAATGCGCAACATCGATACAACGCCATCCCAAAGAATAAACAGCGGAATCACAGGTACCAGATAAGTGAAAACCAGATAGCTCCACCGGAAGGGCCGAACCAGCGGCATGAGCGCCAGTACATTCAAGGGAACCAGCACCATCGTCGCAAGCCCAAGCGCGGTGCCGGATAAGGCCTCGAAAATGCAAATTGAGCGACCCGCATCGAACGCGTTCTGTAGAACGGCTTTCGCCCCGTCGGGACGGAAGTGATGAAACACGGAGAACATCGTCCGAACACCCGGCAAATCGGGCGGCACGGCCGTAGCGTCCACTGATTCCGCAATCCACGACACTCCGGGTTGCGCGGCCTCGTGCAAGTTTGGGTATAGGTCGGTCAGACGGGCGCGCGCCGTGAACCCAAGCGTCTCCAGTTCCTGCAAGACGAGCGGAATTGGGCCGCCCGAGCCTGAGCCCAAGTCGAGAATCTCTCCCGTTACACCGCGAGTGAAAAGCGTAGAAAGTTTTTGAGCCCACACCCTGGGTAGCGGAAGCTGCCTGTAGGCCAATGCCAGGTAAGCTGTCGCGGCATCCCGTAACGTTCGGGGAAACCACGGTTGGTCGTGAAACTCGAAAAGGTGAAGTCTGCTTCGCATGCTTTGCTAAATGCGCGTGGCCGGTGGGTCGCGCGGCGAAATGCCGTCCTGCGGATTCACCCTCGCGCCCGGGGGCAGCGGAACCGGACCCTTCAGCAGCGGGTCGTTCGTGCGCTGCATCCAGCGCTCTAGACGTCCTCGCATTTCAGTGAGCATCGGCGCCGAGCCCGGATCGGAAGCCAGATTATGGTTCTCATTAGGGTCGAACACCAGATCATAGAGATCTTCCCGCGGCATATCCTGTTGACCCCAACCAGCCTCCAGCCAGACGGACTTACTCAACCCGTCGTCGCAATTCGGCAGCACTGGTTTGCGGTAGTCACCAAAGCGCCGAATATATTTATACCGATGCGTCCGCACCGCGCGCTTCGGCTCGTAAGCGGCGTGATAGCTCACTTCCCCAAAGATTTCGTCATTAATTTCTTTCTGTTCGCCCCGCAGTACGGAAAGAAAAGACTTCCCCGTCAACCGCGCGGGCTTCGGGACGCCGATGAAATCGCAGATGGTGGGGTATAGATCAAGGTGAGAGATCATCGCGTCGCAAACTTTGCCTCCCTGAAAAATTCCAGGGCCGCGCATGATCAGCGACACGCCCCATCCGGCGTCCAGCAGATTGCATTTCATCCGGGGAAACGCGATGCCATGGTCGGTGGTGCTGATAACCAACGTGTTCGATGCGAGCCCATTTCGTTCCAGCGCGTCCAGTACCTGCTTCACGCCGCTATCCAGAGTCCGCGCGCTGGCATGATAGCCCGCCATATCCAGGCGCGTTTCCGGTGTATCCGGAATAGGAGACGGTGGTTGTGTGTAGCGAGGGTCGTCCGCGGGCGTTGGCTTTGGATACTCCCGATGGGTTTCGAAAAAACCCACATCCAGGAAGAACGGCTTCGTCGGTTTGCGGTTCAGATACGAAACCACAGCCGGCGCAACGGTCGCGACGCCGGTTCCCTGGTGCGGAAGTATTTCGTCGTAGCCGATAATCTCCGGGGTAGCGGCAATATGTTGCAGGCCACCCAGCACCGACACATAACCGGCGTCGCGTAGTGTGTATAGGATGTGCTTTTTATAGTCGTTCAGCGAG
>CAXSIG010000681.1:0-3298 GCA_964237255.1 uncultured Bryobacteraceae bacterium | reverse complement strand
TTGTGGAATGCGCTTCTTGACGCGGGTTGGTATCCGTCGCCTGGCTTTAAACTTCTTGTGGGGGCGGAGCCATTGCCTCAAACAATTGCCGATCGGCTTGCGACTCTCCCTTGCACGGTGTGGAATATGTTCGGACCGACCGAGACTACCGTTTGGTCCACCATGGCTCGCATCACGCCGGGCCATGTATCCATTGGGCGTCCCATGAGGAACACCGCAGCGCATGTTCTTGACCCGCATGGAGAACCATGCCCGATTGGGGTTCCTGGGGAACTCTACCTCTCAGGAGACGGGGTTGCTCGCGGTTACTGGAATCGACCCGATCTTACGGCCGAGCGTTTCGTTCATCTTGCGACCGGCGAGCGAGCCTACAAAACCGGCGACCAAGTCCGCTACCGCGACGACGGCCAACTCGAATTCATTCAACGTCTGGACACGCAAGTTAAACTTCATGGCTATCGGGTGGAACTGGGCGAGATTGAGACCGCTCTTGAGAAGCACCCCGCGGTGAGCATGGCAGCCGCGGCCATACGTGAGGATCGGCTGTTTGCCTGGGTGACAGGCGGTGCTGTGTCCGAGAGCGCGCTACGGGATCACCTGATGACCCTGCTTCCGGCTTACATGGTTCCGAACCGTATAACCGCAGTCGACCAAATGCCGCTTAACCCAAATGGCAAGTTGGATCGCAAACAGCTGGCGCTACCCGACCCAATAGAGACAGCGCCGGACGAGTCTCTAGATCCCCTGGAGGAACAACTGCTACCTATCTGGCAGAACGTGCTCCAGGTGCGGGATCTTGACCCGCAAAGCAACTTCTTCCATCAAGGTGGGCACTCCCTTTCCGCAATGCGGCTGGTGCGGGAGATGGACAAGGTCACCGGCCAGCGATTCCCGATTCAAATGCTCTTCAGCACGCCGACCATTCGGGGCGTAGCGCAGTATCTTCGCCGCAACGCACCGATCGAGCTGCCTCCTGGATTGATGGATATTCAACCGCGCGGCGCGCGACCGCCGATCTTCTTCTGCAATGTTCGGGCAGGTTGCTGGAATCTGGCTCATGCGCTAGGAACGGATCAGCCGCTCTTGGGAGTGGAACCGGGGACAGATGCCGCTGCCGCTGTACGCGCGCGTCTCCCCAATGGTCCGTACCGGATCGCTGCTTACGGCGACGGTGCCGATTTCGCGATTGAGTTGGCGACGCATCTTGGGACAGCGGAGTACGTTGTGTTTCTCGATCCGCCGGCTCTTCCCGACTTCGCCGGCCGCATCGCTTGCTTTCGCTCCACCGAAGGTCCCGTGTTTGAAAGTCCCGCCGTGGAACGGATTGCCGAGTGGCTGAAATCGGCATAGACTTCGGCACGACTAACAGCGCTATCGCAATTCGACAGGGCGATACAGTCAACCTGGCTCGGTTCGACGATGCGGAAACGTTTCGCAGCGTCCTTTACTTCCCGGCAGGTAGGAAGCCCGTTCTAGGCGGTCCCGCGGCTATCGAAAATTACCTCGAAGAACACGCGGAAGGGGAAAGCGGCGGGCGGCTGATTCAATCCGTGAAGTCGCTTCTGGGGACGCGAAGCTTCACGGCAACCAATATAGGCGGGCGCCGATATAACGCACAGGATCTAGTGACGGTCCTGCTCCGGCTAATTCGTTCCGCTGCCGGCGATCCCGATTCAAAAACGGGAGTGACCGCTGGCCGCCCGGTACGTTTCGTAGGAGCGGAGACTCCGGAAGACGAGCAGATGGCGGCAGACCGCTTGATTGCGGCATTCGGCGCTTCCGGTTGGGGACAGGCGCGACTTGCTTTAGAACCTATCGGTGCGGCGCACTCCTATGAGAGTCGGCTGGACCACGATGAACTGATCCTCATTGCCGATTTCGGAGGCGGCACCAGCGACTTTTGTCTCATGCCTGTGGGCCCTTCCGCTCGCCAGGCGGGAAGAAAGCGCAAGGTGCTAGGATACGCCGGTGTTCCGCTGGCAGGCGATGCGATCGACGCTGCAATTATTCGAAACGTGGTTACGCCGCTGCTTGGCGAAGGGACCAGTTACCGGTCACTCAACAAGACCTTGCCTGTACCCGCATCCGTGTACCGGAAGCTGGAACGCTGGCATCAACTTTCGTTCTTGCGAGCACCCGATGTCATGCGAACGCTCCAGTCCATCGAAGCGAATGCGCTGGAACCGGAGCGCATTGCGAAGCTGATTGCCCTTGTCGAAAACGATTTAGGTTTGCAGTTGCATCGCGCTGTGCAGAAGGCAAAGTTCGAGCTGTCGAAAAGCCAGACCGCCCAATTTCGATTTGTGCATTCGGCGTTGGAGATCGAGCAAACCATTTCGCGCGCCGATTTCGAGGAATGGATTGAGCCGGAACTCGATCAGATCCGCAGTGGTGTGGATCGGCTGCTGGAAGAAACGCGAACAGAGCTCACGGCCGTGGATCGAGTGTTCCTTACCGGGGGAACCTCGCTTGTTCCGGCGGTGCGCCGCGTTTTCGAGCACCTATTCGGACCGGAACGCATGTCAGGCGGCGATGAATTTACGTCCGTCGCGCGCGGTCTGGCGCTGATGTCCGGTCAGACGCGGAAGTGATCCGGACGCCAGTTTTTGATAGCGGCCTTGATATCTTTCGCGTGCCAATGGTTCGCGATGGCCTGCTGGACCAGCCCCGGGAGTTCCTCATCGGAAGCGAAGCGCAGTCCGATAAACTGGCCATGGTTTAACTTCGCGATATTGGGCTGCATAGCCGCCGGTAATACGTGTTGCATGCGTAACGTTTCTTCCAGCCGGATCACGCGGTCTTGCACGCGCAACGCGTTGGCCCGCAGCTTGAAAACCGCGAGCAGGAACGCGATGGACATGATAAGAAACCATAGCTCCGAGTAGCTCGGTCGCCGGTACATCGCGTAGAACTCGATTCCCACATTGACCAACGCAATGGGTGCAAGGACATAGTGAAAAAGCGGATCGAATTTCGCGTGGTTTTTGTAACTCTGTTCGGCCATGTGTCTCCTGAGTGATCCTCTATTCTAAAGGGTATGCAAACCAGGCAGTTGGGCAACAGCGATATGAATCTAACCGCTATCGGCGTCGGGGCATGGGCCATCGGCGGAGGCGGCTGGGCGTTCGGGTGGGGACCGCAGGACGATAGCGAATCCGTGGATGCGATTCGGGCGGCGCTGGACCGGGGAATGAATTGGATTGATACCGCCGCCGTTTACGGTTTGGGCCATTCTGAGGAGATTGTCGCCAAGGCGCTGGAGGGCGAGGAGGTGTGGTGCCAGCTGTTCTCCGAACCG
>CAXSIG010000680.1:0-3299 GCA_964237255.1 uncultured Bryobacteraceae bacterium | reverse complement strand
TCGGTATTCCGTTCCGCGAAGAGATTCAGCGTGGATCCGGCTTGTTCATAAATGGACCAGAACAGTGCGGCAGCAGCGAACAGGATGACGATCACGACGATGCGGCCGCGTTCCACCGGCGTCCACTTGCCGAAGATGAGGAGCCCCGCGAACACGATCACCACTGTCGCGGTGAGGATCAGGCCGAAGACCGAAGAGATCGCGCTGATGGAGATCAGCCCTTGGTAGGCAAGGACGCTCAGCACTATGAGCGCGGCGAGTCCCCCTAAACCGTAATTGCGTAAGTTGCGGCGGTCGGCGGGAGCACTTACCGGAGGGCGGCCTGCGTTTCCTAAATGCTTTTGGCCAAAGAAAAACTGAATTACGCCGGCTGTCATGCCGAGTCCGGCCAGACCGAAACCGTAATGCCAATTTATGTTTTCGCCGAGATAGCTACATGCCAGTGGCGCGACAAACGCACCGAAGTTGATCCCCATATAAAAGATGGAGAACGCAGCGTCGCGTCGCGGGTCATCGGTGCTGTATAGCTCGCCGACCATGGTGCTCACGTTCGGTTTCAGCAATCCTGTGCCGATCACGATAAAGACCAGCCCCAGAAAGAAGGTGGAGGGGAGCGGGAGCGCCAGACAAAAATGTCCGCAAGCGATGATCACTCCGCCAATCATTACGGCCTTGCGCGCACCCAGGATACGGTCTGCCACCCAACCTCCCGGTAAACAGATGAGGTAAGCCATCCCTGTATAGAGACCATAGATCGCACCGGCTTCCACCATGGGGAAACCCATGCCGCCCTTCGAAGCGGGTGCGGCCATGAACAGAATCAGCAGCGCGCGCATCCCGTAATAGCTGAAGCGCTCCCACAGTTCCGTTAGCGCCAACGTCACCAGTCCGCGTGGATGTCCGAAGAATGTGCGTTCGCTCGTCATTGCTGAAGCAGCTCCCAGGCGCGAAATACATAGTCGCGCGTGGTGTACATGTTACCGATCGCGAGACGGATGACAAAGTTTCCGTTCAACACGGTATGAGAAAGGAACACTTCACCCGAGGCATTTACTCGTTCGAGGATGGCTTCGTTATCGGCATCGATTTTACGGAAGCACACCAGGGACATGTGAGTCGGCGCGACCACCTCCCATCCGGGAGTAGCAGCGATTTCGCGCGATAACTCCTGAGCCCATCGAACCTGCTCCTCAATCATGCTCGCGATTTGTTGGTGGCCGTAATAGCGCATCATGAACCAAAGCTTGAGAGCTCGAAAGCGACGTCCTAGTGCGATGGAATATTCCATCAGGTTCACGGCACGAGGATCTTGAGCGCTGCGAAGAAACTCCGGAACGTTCGAGAATGTGTCGCGAAGCACTTCCGGTTTGCGCGTATAAAGAATGCTTAGATCGACGGGGACGAATAGCCACTTGTGAGGGTTGGTGATGACGGAATCGGCGCGTTGCGCACCGTCCAGGAACCACTGAAACTTCTTCGACACAGCCGCCGACCCCGCGTAAGCCGCATCAATGTGCAACCAGAGTCCGAACTCTTCGGCGATGTCCGCAATGACCGGTACGGGGTCGATGCTTGCCGTCGACGTTGTTCCGACGGTTGCGACGATGCAGAACGGAGCGCGTCCCTTCGCCAAGTCCGACTGGATGGCGGAGCGAAGCTGGTCCGGACGCATTCGAAATTGCTCATCGGATGCGATCTTGATCACGTTATCGGTCCCGATACCGAGCGACGCGGCGCCTTTGTCGACCACGGAATGTGCGTGCTCAGAACAGTAAAGCCGAAGGGTGGGCCACTGGCCCGTCCGGTGCCCTTCCGGGAATTTCTGGTAGCGCGCCGCAGCAATCACGTGGAGCGTTCCAATGGACGCTGTGTCGTGAATCATGCCGAACCAGGAAGACGGCAAACCCATCCAATCACGCAGCCATCCGAGTGTCAGGATTTCGAGTTCGGTTAGCGCCGGCGCGGTCTTCCAAAGAAGGCCCACATTATTCAGGCCCGCTGCGAGCATCTCGCCCAGCACGCCCGGGCCGGACGCGGTGTTGGCGAAGTAGGCCATGAAGCCCGGAGAATTCCAGTGCGTGAGGCCGGGAACGATGATGTTTTCGAAGTCCCGGAGGATCGCTTCCATGGCTTCTCCTTGCTCCGGGCCGGAGGCGGGCAGTTGCTCCGTCACCTCGCCTGGCTTTACGCGAGAGAGCACGGGATATCGTGAGGGATTCTGCCGATAGTCGGCGAGCCAATCGACTACCGAGTGGCCCATCCTTTGAAATTCTTCAGGTGACATGTTTGGCTGTGGCGTGTTTGGTTGCGGCGTGCCAAGCGGGAAACCATCGCTTGAACTCTTCGAGCATAGCGGCTTTCGCGGGGCTGAGAGGGGTCGCGAGGGGGCCCGTCTTGTTGCCGCGCAGGCCTGCCGCTATCTTGACGCCGACCGGCGTAGGAAACGGTTCGATGTGGTCGATGAACTCCTGCAGTAGCGCGTCGAGTGCATCGGATGGATTGCGGTCCAAAGCTTTGACCAGTTCCGGAATGGCGCAGGCGCAGCCGGAGACTACGCCATCGGCACCTTCGGCACGGGCCCATCGGGCAATCCGATCATTGCCGCAGATCAGGGTAAATGGAGTGGTTCGTTTGCAATCGAGCAAGCCGGAGAAGTAATCGCGATCGCCACCGGAGTCTTTGATTCCCGCGAAGCGACCGCTGGTGAGGAGTGTTCGCGCGGTTTCGAGGGCAATGGGATTCGTGAATTGCGGGATGTTGTAAAGAAAGACGGGGATGCGCTTGGGAATTTGGTCGCGGAAGCTGTTGTAAAACTCGAGGATTTCCTCCTGACCGTAACGGAAGAAGTAGGGCGGCATAAGAAGCACGGCGGCGGCTCCCGACGCGACGGCTTCGGACGCAAGCTCCACAGCGCCATCGAGCGTAGAGTGCGACACGCCCGCGATGATGGGAACGCGGCTACGCTTGACGCCAAGATGGACCAAGCGGATGCGGTCGCCGAACGGGATGTTGAGGAACTCGCCGGTGGAACCGAGGAGACAGATGGAATCCGCGCCGCCCTTGGCGAGGAAATCGATTAAGTCCAGCATGGCGCCGAAATCGGTTTCGTGACCTTCGGCGCGATGGGGCGTTATGGCCGCGGCGCACACACCCTCAAACATGGCCAAGTTTGAATAGGGTATCAGACTGCGCGGGACAAGCGCAGTTTGGGCTTGGTCGTCCGATTTTGCCGGTGGAATTTTATCCATTGCGCTTGTTTTCGGAGCCGAGTTCCGGGTCAAGACGGCCCTCCACCGCGC
>CAXSIG010000679.1:1194-3302 GCA_964237255.1 uncultured Bryobacteraceae bacterium | reverse complement strand
AGCGAATGCATAGCGGCGCATGAACGAGAATCCGTTAACGCAGATGAGCGCTTGCGATCTGGTCGTGATATTCGAGATAGTGATTCGTTCCTCATCCCAATACGCGCCTTGCCCTTTCGCCGCGGAGAACAACTCGTCCGTCGCGGGGAAGTAGGCGAAACCGGCGACCACTTCGCCCCCTTCTTCGAGGCCAATCAGCACGCTCCACGCTCGTGTCCCACGGATGAAGTCTCGCGTTCCATCGATCGGATCGACAATCCACTTGCGTCCGTTCGGCGAATCCTTGCTCGCGCCTTCTTCACCCAGAACGCCGTCTTCGGGGAAGTGCTCCGCGATCGCGGAGACTATCAACTTCTCGCACTCTTTGTCCGCGATGGTGACTGGCGACTCGTCGTCTTTCACCTCATGTCCGATTCCGCCTTCGCGATACTTCAGCGCCAGCGCTCCCGCCCGGCGTGCCAGGTCTCGCCCGAAGGCGAGTTCCTTTTCGTAATTGCCCATCAAGTTCAGGTTAGAATACTTCCGATGCAGAATTTTCGCGAGTTCGATGCCGGGCCCGACCCGTTCGGGGCGACTTGGCACGTTCGATTCAAATGGCTGCAGACGGCGATCTCGATTCGGCACAGCAACTCGGTCGACGTAAAGTTCCTTCTGGAGTCGGGAGCGGAATCTTTGCAGAAGACGATCAGCATGCCGCTACCGGAACTCACCGAATTGGCGAAGCAAACCGGCAACGCGATGACAGACCCTTGGTGCGCACGGCTGGCAGCGCAGCATCTCAGTTATCTGATTGAATCCGGAGAAGACATGGAAAAGGATCTGGTTTCCGTTTCGTCGAAGGAACTTGCCGCTTACGACAAGCGGATTCGCGATTGGGAACGCCAAGAAGTAAGCCGTATTCGCGGCGCGGCATAGAGTCCACTTGTGACGTGGCAGACCGGTTTTGCCGGTTGATTCATGCAGTCTCTTGCGTTTCGGGGTCACGACAGCCCTCTTGCACGCCGGAACCAGCGAAAAGATATAAGTTATTGAAAAGCTCTCACAATGGCGTGTCACCGTCAACTTTCTTTGATCTCTTTTTCTTTCGCCTCAATCTCCACCCGCTCCCGTTTAATATCCAGGCGTACGCGGCCGAAGATACTCATGTATAAATTCGCGATCCAGACAAGCGCGAATTCGGAAAGCAGGTAGCCCCGCCAGTCATTGAATAGCAATTGGAATCTGGTAAGGACCAGGAACGCGGCGGTTACGTAGTGACTGAAGCAATATTCGCAGGTGAACAGGTAGAAGAACTTGCGTTGAACCAACTTTTGGCAATTCTTACTGCGATCCGTACACCACTCGCGTGGTTCGCGGAAAACTTCCTCATGGGTCACCGTCCAGGCGACGGAGGCGATGGGAATCGCGATTACAAACAGCTCAAGGATTTGCTCGCCTAAGGGAGACATTCCTCTTCAGTGTGGAATGTTTTCCGTTCTCGCGTCGGCGTTGGTTGCCGATAGCCGGTTCAAAGCCCACTGAGCATGTTCGGCTACAATATCGTCAGGCGAGGCGGCCAGGCGTTCGGCGGCAGCAATAAGGTTTGGGTTACCGGAGTTTCCGATGGCGACGGCCACGTTGCGGAGGAATCCGGTGTATCGGGCGCGATCAATAGGGCTATCCCGGAACATGGAGCGGAACTCGGCGGGGGTGAGCGCCGCTAAGCGTTCCAGCGGGGGTGCAATTTCGCGAGATGCGAAGGCGGGCTCTGTAGTAATCGGGGCTTTGCGGTTCCAGGGGCACACGTCCTGACAGATGTCGCAACCAAAGACGTGGCTTGCCATTTGCGATCGGTGCTCTTCGGGAATTGCGCCGCAGTTCGATGGTGAAGTAGGAAATGCAGCGCCGCGAATCGACTGTCCAGCGGCCGTTCAGCGGAACGATCGCTTGGGTGGGGCAGGCTTCGACGCAGCGGTGGCACACCCCGCATCGGTCCGGAGGCGGCTGGTTGACCGGGAGATCAAGTGAAGTGAGAATCTCGCCCAGGAAGAACCAGGAGCCTTGCCCTTCGTGAATCAGGCAAGTATTGCGGCCGATCCACCCGAGCCCGGCCTCGCGGGCATAGGTGC
>CAXSIG010000679.1:0-1184 GCA_964237255.1 uncultured Bryobacteraceae bacterium | reverse complement strand
AAGAAGCTTGGCCGCCCGCTGTGCGATATACAGGCCGAGGCCGGCTTCGCGCGCATAGGTCCGTTCGAGGAGCGGGGCGGTATCGCAGCAGATTTTGTAGTCGAATGGCTCGGTTTCTTGCAGCCGGGCTACAAGTTGACCGAGGCGATCCGCCATAAGTGTGTGATAGTCGCTGCCCCAGGCGTAGCGGGAAATCCAGGCGTGCTCGTAAGTATCGAAGTCTTTGGTATGAGGTTCAGGACCGTTGTAAAGCATTCCCAAGCAGAGGACGGTTTTCGCGGTCGGAAGAAGGGAGCGAGGGTCGGAGCGCTTATCGGCGCGGTGATCGGTAAGGTAGCGCATCTGGCCGGCGTTGCCAGCTTCCACCCAACTTACATAATGGGCTGCGTCGCGGTGAGGTAAAGCGGCAGCTACGCCGCTTAAGCCAAAACCGCACTGGAGCGCGGCGGCGCGGTATTCCTCAACGCCGACTGTGTTACCGGACGGCAATGTACGGCCATGATCTCACGGGCCCTGAATGCGGTTTGGGCTCGCCACGCGAACGCGCTGCCGCTATGCTGAGGGCGTGAGTCACGGACCTCAACGAATTTACCTGCTGGCTACGGGCGGCACCATGGAGAAGGTCTATTCCGAGCAGACCGGTTCGGTTGTCAACGACGAAGCTAAGATCGACCGTTACCTCGCTCGTCTTCGGCTTCCTGAAACCGAGGCGCTTGTGATGCACCTGATGAACAAAGACAGTCTGGATATGACGGTGGCGGATCGGGAGTTGGTCTTAGCGGCGGTACAAACACGGCTGGATGCGCCGATCGTGATCTCTCACGGCACCGATACGATGATCGAAACAGGATGCTATCTCAAGGCTCAGCTGTCAAATCTTTCTTTCCCGATTGTGATGACGGGAGCCATGACGCCACTGGGATTCGAGGGGACGGACGGACTCCAGAACCTGACTGAAAGCCTGCTGGCTGCCCGACTGCTTCCGCCCGGCGTCTACCTGGCGATGCACAACGAAATTTTTCCGGTTGACCGAGTTCGTAAGGACCGACAGTTGGCGCGCTTTGTTCCGTCGCCAGCTTGATTCAGGTTGCCGGATGGCACGCGCTCGACGTTCCGGAGCTGGAAAGTTCACGGCGCAGCCATGCTTCCCCCAGAAGCAGATCACGCTTGACGCTTGCGAGGGA
>CAXSIG010000678.1:1295-3325 GCA_964237255.1 uncultured Bryobacteraceae bacterium | reverse complement strand
CGCCGATCGCGGCAAGAGCAAGCACTAAACGCCAATCTAGCAGCTGGGTCCCGGCCAGCAGTAGGAGGATTGCGCCGCCGAACAAGAGCGAACCCGCGAACGCGGATTGCGCCCACAACTCATTCCACAAATACCGTCGCCGCGCACGTTCGATGAAAGATTGGATCAAGCCGAAGCTCCTCTTTTATTATGTCAGCGGCTACTTGGCTGCAAGAATGTTGATGGATGGCCCGTGCTTATGCCGGACCAGTTCGTCGGTGACGCGAAACTCGCGAAAACCGAAATGTTTTAAAGCGCCGAAGAGATCGTCGCGGGAAATCCAATGCGAGAACGCGGCGTTGCCACCGCAAAAGCCCGAGCTCTCCAGGCCATCCAGATAGTCGTAATGATGTAAATGGTAGCTGAATCCGTGGGTGACGCGCGGGTAAGATTCCTTGAAGCGGAAGTTCAGGTTCTTGTCTTGTTGAATGACATCTTTATCGTAATAGTGGGTCCATAAAAACAGCCGTTCGCACCGTTGGGCAATTTGGGCGATCAACTCCACCGGCTCCCGCATGTGATACAGGACGCCGCTCGCGACGCAAAGGTCAAACTGATCGTTCATTTTCTCGAAATAGCTGCGGAAATCGCCGAGAACGAACTCCACCGCCGGCAAATCGAGAAGCTCTTTCACGATGAGACATTTTAGAAACGCCCGCTGATTGGACTCGATAGCCAGAACGCGTGACGCTCCCGCGCGGTCCAGCATGTAGGAGTGCCCGCCTTCGAGAGGCCCGAGTTCCAGTACGCGCATCTCGGCAATCCCGTTCAACTCCTGAATCATCCAGTGAATTCGCGCGTCCTGGAAGAGGGGTACCGGCCCGGCGTTCAGATTGAATTCGGCGGGGAACTTGGACGACCATTCGCCGGCGAAGATGTCGACCATGTTCTGCGGGGCGGGCGGCAGGGAGATGTAGCTGTCCAGCGCATTGCCGATTTTGGCGATTTGGGTCTTCTTCCTGAAAAGGGCCAATTGTCGAGTATGGCAAAAAAGCCTGCCACAAACGCGTGAGAGTTCTAGATCAGACGTCTCGAACGCAGCGGAACCCAATGTTCTGCGCGCTGGTATCCGGAGTATTCTGCGTGCGCGCCGCCACACGGTACCGATTGCAATAGGACGCATGGCACAGAAAACTCCCTCCCCGCATCACCCGCGCCGCTCCGGAGGGAGGGCCGGTAGGATTCTCTCGCGTCGCCGTCGCATGCCAAACAGGGTCGAACCAATCCGCGCACCATTCCCACGTATTGCCGGACATGTTGAACAGTCCGTAACCATTGGCCGGAAAGGATCGCGCCGGAGCCGTGAACACATACCCGTCCTCCGCCGTATTGACCGTCGGGAACGTGCCCTGCCAGATGTTGGCCATGTGCCGCCCCCCGGGTGTCAACTCATCGCCCCACGCGTAGAGCTTCTGCTCCAGTCCACCGCGCGCGGCAAACTCCCACTCCGCTTCCGTAGGCAATCGCTTGCCGGCCCATTCCGCGTAAGCTGCGGCATCGCTCCAACTCACATGCGTCACCGGATGGTCGGACGCCTCCGCTCGACGCCAATCCGCCCCGTCCACCTTGCCCCACCAAGGAACACCTACCGCGTGCTGCTCCGCTTCGTCCGAACGGAAACAAAAGCTCCACCCGTAACGCTCCGCTTCCGTCTTATATCCCGACGCCCCAACGAACTGGCCAAACTGCTCTACCGTGATCGCCGTCTCATCCATCCAGAAACGTTCAATCCGCACCGTGCGTATAGGTCCTTCTCCATCGGCCGCGAATCCATCCGGGTAATCGGTGCCCATTAGGAATTCGCCGCCGGGAAGCTCCACCATGTTCCCGGTCGAGCCGTCGCGCGCCAATCTGCGCTCGCCCGATTTCTTGCGCGACAACTCCAATTGCGCCAGTCGAACCCGAGTCGGGGCGCAACAGGGATTCATAATGTTACAGTTGCTCGCGCCCGCAGTTCGTCGACGAACGCCTCGATTGCCTTTTGCTGTTTA
>CAXSIG010000678.1:0-1247 GCA_964237255.1 uncultured Bryobacteraceae bacterium | reverse complement strand
TGCCCAGCATTTTGGCGATGTGAAATCCGAACGGCGTGCGGAACACCGGGCTTGTCTGACCCACTTTCAACCCAAGCGCCGCCTGTTCAAATTCCGGTACCATTTGTCCGCGCGGAAACCAACCCAGATCGCCACCCTGGCCTGGGCAATCCGAGTCCTTATCCGCCACCGCCCCAAACGCCGCCCCGCCGGCCAACTCCGCTTCTGCAGTCTGAATCCCCACCAAAGCTTCCGCTTCAGGATGCGTTTCGTCCACGTTCTTCACGATGTGTGCACAGTGAAAGAGTTCCGGCACCCACATCTCCTTCTTCGACCGGGCGTAGAAGTCGCCGATCTCCTTATTCTTTGGCGCCGTTACATCCGCATGGAGCTGCTCCAACAATTGCGGCAGTTCCACCTCGCGCCGCGCCGCCTCTTGTTGCAGCAAGACACGCTCGATCACGTTTTCCCGCGACCACTCTCGCAACTGCATCTCAAGCGCGATCGGATCGCCGCCGCTCATTACCTCGTAGTATTTGGGCCGAAGCGAAGCCGCCTCCTCGCGAAGCAATGCGTCGTCGATTTCCTGGCCGTTAACGGTAAGCACTATCTAAAATTTTACGAGGTGGAAGCCGCGGCCCGTACCTTCCCCTGTCGCATGGCCTTACGAAACGCTTCAAAATCGCCTTCGGCGCGTTCAGCATAATCGGTCCCATACTTCACCAGAGACTTCACCACTTTCTCAGGATTCCCTATGTATGCCCGAATCGCAGCCGCATCCCCGGACCGCGCATGTCCCCTCGCCAGCAATTCTCCCGCGATGCCGGCCAAGCTGGCCAAACCGTCGCCGCGCAAATGGGCAAGATCCACGCCGCCCTTGTGATCGTTCAATTGACGAACCAGGTAATCTTTTCCGTCGATTTTGGTCCATCCCAGCAGAAGGTCCGACGAAGGTTGAATCCGCCTCTGCCCCTCCACTGCCCGTTGCCCTTGATGGCCGGGAACGGCGCTCTTTAGATAGGGAGAGTAAGCGGAAAGCGCCTCCTGTTTGATCTGGAGGAACATAACATCCGCCGCGCCGTTTCCCTCCATCAACACCACATAATTTCGAAGCCCGACGCTTCCGGTTCCCACCACTTTGAAACCTACGTCCAGGGGCCGGAACAAATTGAACAAATGCAAACGGTCCGGCGCTAGCGAGGTCTTATATGTTTCGATGCTCGCCAGGATCGCCTTTCTTCGCTCACCCTTTACCGGCCAGATCACGT
>CAXSIG010000677.1:0-3355 GCA_964237255.1 uncultured Bryobacteraceae bacterium | reverse complement strand
AGTTTGTTCCGGCTTCACTGGACTTGTTTCAATCCGGTCGCTGGATTCCTTATACAACCGTGCCGAATGTCCATCCACCGGGCGTGATGGCATACCTTGCCGCGTTCTGGACGGTTACCAGGTTTTCCGTGGAATCGACGCGCATCGCAATGCTGCTGATGGCATCGGTCGGGGCACTGTTCTCGTTTTTGTTGGCTATCGAAATGGGAAAGCGCACGCCTGGCTTTCCCGCTTTTACTGCCCTCATGTTCCTGGTTCTCTCGCCACTGTTTGTCGCGCAGAGCATGATGGCGCAACTGGATATGCCCGCAATGGTGTTCGGAACCGCGGCACTGCTTTTTTTCTTCCAGGACAGAATGAGAACGGCTGCGCTGACGTGCGTAGGACTAGTCCTGATGAAGGAAACGGGACTGGTGCTCCCGGCGGTATTCGGAGCCGTCCTGCTTTGGGAGCGGCGTTGGAAAGAGGCGCTGCTTTTCACCGCGCCGCTGCTCCCATTGGCCGTGTGGCTCTTTGCTCTACATCGCGCTACCGGGCACTGGGGTGGAAACGCATCGTTCGAACAATACAATCTGGTCTATTCGTTGCATCCCGTTCGTTTCCTGCTGGCTCTGGCGCGGAGGCTTTACTATCTGTTCGTCGGGTCGGGTCATTGGGTGGGGACGGCCGCGGTAATTTATGCCTGGCGAAAAACGCCTTTGTTTCGGGGACGCTCCTGGCGCATAGTCGCTCTCTTCAGCGTGGCTCATGTCGTGTTGGTGAGCGCTTTTGGCGGAGCTGTTCTGGAACGGTACCTCATGCCGCTGCTTCCGTTGCTGTACATCGCTTTCGCGACCGGGCTCGCCTGCCTCAGTTTGCGTTGGAGGGCCGGGGCAGCGCTTGCGCTTGCGGTCCTATTAGTGGTGGCGAACTTCGTCAACCCTCCCTATCCGTTTCCGTGGGAAAACAATTTAGCTTTCACGCAATTCGTTTCTCTCGATCAGAGCGCGGCGGACTACGTCGAGAATCAATATAGCGACGCGACGGTTGCCACCATGTTCCCTTTGGCCGGCGCGCTACGACGGCCCGACTTCGGCTATGTAAGTCACCCCGCTAAAATTCGAGAAATCGAAGACTTCACGGTGGAGGGGCTTCGTCCTTTGTTACGCGACACTCCCGACGTACTCATCGTTTACTCCAGCACTTGGGACCCGGTAAAGATTTTGGAGCACGGATGGGTTCGCGAGCTTCTGGTGCGTTACTACGCATACCGTCCCCAAGCCAGTTCCGCCGAGATTGTGCAACTGCTTCATGTACATTCCGTGGCCCAGTGGAGTGCCGGCGGTCAGTGGGTGGAGATTTTTGAGTCAGACAGCTATCGGCCGAGGACCATTCGCGTCGGTCGCAGGTTTCCTCGCCCCCAGGGCTGCGAAACATGTGTTCTTGTGAAGGATGTCGATCTCACGAAATCCAGCGGCACGGAGTAGTTCGCACTGCTCTGTGATCGGAACGGGCGAGTCCTCTTGCTCGATGTACCGAAAGACGTGGTCCCGGTAGTCGTCGCCTTTTAACTCAGCGAGGTAGTCGCCATAACGGTCCCAGAGGATCTGTTGGACCGTTGAGATCTCGTGCGAAACCAGATCGAAAATCCAGAGAGTACCGTTTGGCCGCAGCGCCGTAAATAGTTTCGCGCAAACCTGCTTCCACTCGGTGCGCGACCTGAGATGGTGCAACACCGCCGCAGCCAGAACGATGTCGTAAGATTCGCGGCCCAAGTCCGCCGCGCGTAGGTCACCCTGAATGGCGGTCGTTGCGGTTTGGATTCGCTCCTGCGCGCGCTGAAGCATAGGTAAGCTCAGATCTACCAACGTGCAGCGTAAGTGAGGCAGATGTTGGAGTAGCTTCAACGTGAAGTTCCCGGCGCCGCACCCGAGATCTAAAACCGATTCCGCATGGGGCGTGGAAGCAGCTGCCGCGGTTGTAATCAGATCGAGAACCAAGGCTGCGTCCACTGTCGAGGTTTGCCCAGTTTCCAGTTTGGAGAAGCGATCGACATCGTTATCGAAACGTGTGCGTATTTCCTCCGGTGTAGACTTCGAACCCATGATTCAGCTTAAGCCGCTATAGTGGTCGATTCATGATCCGTTTTATCGCGCTTTTCGGTATTTGCCTTTCCGCCCTTGCCCAGGCAAGCTTCGAATATTGGCCGGGAACGTCGTACGATCCCTCCGTTCCTACCATGCGTAAGATCGCCGGCTACGACGTGGGTGAGCGCATCTCTCCGCACGCCACCATCGTGAAGTACTTTGAGGCGCTCGCGCAGGCTGAACCAAAGCGCATGAAGCTGTTCGAGTACGGCGAAACGTGGGAACACCGAAAGTTGATCTACGCGGCAATCGGGTCCGAAGCCAACATTCGGCGGCTGAATGAAATCAAAGATGGCCTGGCGAGACTGTCCGATCCGCGCAAGACAACAGACGCTGCCGCTGCCGATCGCGTAAAGCAGCTTCCTGTAATCGTCTGGCTGGAGTATGGGATTCATGGGAGCGAGATTTCATCGCCCGATGCCGCCATTGAGACGGCTTACCACCTTCTGGCCGCGCGCAACGACAAGATGGTGAGCGGCATTCTGGCCAACACAGTAGTTGTTATCGATCCGATGCAGAACCCGGATGGGCGCGATCGCTTCATACACAGTTTCGAAGCGGGGCTTGGGTCGGAGGCGGATCCGAATCCGATCGCAGCGGAGCACACGGAAAACTGGCCAGGCGGACGATTCAATCATTACCTCTTCGATATGAATCGCGATTGGGTAGGCATTACGCAGCCCGAGACCAAAGGCCGTGTAGCCGCCATGTTGGCGTGGCATCCGCAAGTTGTCGTGGATCTGCATGAAATGGGGACGGATGCGAGTTACTACTTCGCGCCGCCCGCAACGCCGTTCAATCCGAACATGACCAAGTGGCAGGTCGACTACCAGTATGAAATCGGCAAAGGCAACGCGAAGTACTTCGATCGGTTCGGCTTCGCTTACTTCACGCGCGACACGTACGACGCGTTTTATCCGGGTTACGGCGATAGCTGGCCCGTTTACCTTGGCGCGATTGCCATGACGTATGAGAATGGATCGACGCGCGGGCTGGTGGTGCGGAGGTCGAACGATTCACTTGTGACCTACCGGCTCACGGTTCGTCGGCACTTCGTGACATCCATGGCGACAGCGGAAACATCGTCTAACCGTCACGACGACCTGCTCAACAACTATTACCAATACGGCAAGACAGCGGTCGCGGAAGGCTTGGCTGGCCCGGTGAAGGAGTACATAATTCCTCGGATCGGCAATACTTCCGAAGTCGACAAGCTCGCGCAGTTGTTA
>CAXSIG010000676.1:0-3358 GCA_964237255.1 uncultured Bryobacteraceae bacterium | reverse complement strand
CATTCCTGCGCGAAACGAAGAAGAACATCTGGGCGATTGCTTGCGGTCCGTGCTGGCGCAGGGCGACGTAGTGTCCGAAGTGTGGGTCTACGACGACCATTCGGATGACCGCACGGCGGCCATTGCGAATGGAACCGGCGATCCCCGCGTCCAAGTATTGCGGCCCAGTGATCTTCCTTCCGGTTGGTACGGCAAAACTTTTGCGTGCGCTCAACTTGCGCAGACGGCAGCGGCGCGCTGGATGCTGTTCCTGGACGCCGACGCGCGTCTCCATCCCGACGCCTGCGCCCGTATGCTCTCCGAAGCGGAACGTCGCAAACTCACTTTTCTCTCCTGTTGGCCGCGTTTTGAGATGTATACATGGGCCGAGCGCATCCTGATGCCCATGCTCAACTTCGTGGTGTTCTCAGTATTTCCCGGACCAATGTCGCCGTGGAGAAACGATGCGTCGCTCGGGCTTGCGCACGGGGCGTGCATTCTGGTGGAGCGTAGCGCATATGGTCGTGTGGGCGGGCACACCGCGGTGCGCGACCAAATTTTCGAAGACACGCGCATGGCTCAGTTATGGAGGATTCGCGGCGAGCGAAGCCTGTGTTTAGATGGATCGGCTGTGGTCAGTGTTCGGATGTATTCGTCTTTTGAAGAAATCTGGCGAGGATTCACTAAGAACTTCTATCTTGCGTTTCGGCACCCAGTGAACTTCTGGATTTTTCTTCTTCTCCACTTTTCCGTTTTCCTGCTGCCGTTCCTCGGTTTCAGTTGGCGAGCCGCCGCCGTAGTGCTCCTGCTGCGGGCGGTGCTGGCGATGCGCTTTGGACAAGGTTGGTGGAGCGTGCTCGCTCATCCGTTGGCGGAAGCGATCGTACTCGCCATCGGAGTTGGATCGTGGCGACGCGCCCGTAGCAGCCAAGGCGTTGTCTGGAAAGGCCGGCATTACCCGGTCACGCGGTCATGAAGAACATCGCAATCATAGGCGGGGGCTTGGGCGGTCTCTCGGTGTCTCTCCGGTTACGCGCGCGCGGCCATGGCGTCACTGTGTTTGAAGCGGGTCCAACCTTCGGCGGCAAGATGAACCGCTGGGAATCGCAGGGATTCGTCTTCGATACCGGTCCATCGTTGATCACCATGCCGTGGGTTTTCGAAGACCTGTACAGAGCAGCCGGGAGCCGCATGGAAGAGCACGTCGAACTGCTCCCGCTTCATCCCCTTTCCGAATACGTGTATCCCGATGGCACGCGCTTTACTTATACATCACAGCTTCCCGAATGGCTCGATACCGTGCGGCAAATCGAACCCCGCGACGTTTCAGGATTTCTTCGATTTCAGGAACTGGGAGCGCGCTTGTTTGAGGTGTCGAAGCGAACCTTTCTGAAGCGCGCTCCGTCCGAACGCCCAGGCCTGGAAGATCTTCGCGCCCTCAAGTACATGCCTCTGCGGTGGGGATGGGGAAATTATCATTCGGCGGTGATGGCGCATTTCCGCAGCCCCTATCTGCAACAGCTTTACGACCGCTACCCGACGTACGTCGGATCGTCCCCGTATCGCTCGCCAGCGACGCTTGCTCTGATCCCGTACCTGGAATATACCTTCGGCGGCTTCGCGGTGCGTGGGGGGCTATACGCTATTGCGCAATCGCTGATCCATCTTTGCGAACGCAACGGTGTAACGCTTTGTCCGAACTCCTGTGTAGAACGGATCGAGACCGAAGCGAGTGTTGCGACGGCGCTCTTGCTAGCAAACGGCACACGTCACACCTTCGATGCTGTCGTTATGAACGGCGATTCCGCATCGTTGCCCGCGCTTCTGGGAAGAAAACCAAAGCCCGACGCGCGATCCATGTCGGGCTTCGTTATGTTAGTCGCCGCCAAGCGGTCCTTGCCGCGGATCGCGCAGCATACGATCTTCTTCTCCGCCGACTACGCGCGCGAATTTTCCGAGATCTTCGACCAGCAACGCTTTCCTTCCGACCCGACCGTTTACGTCAATGCGGCAAGCCGGGCGGACCGCAAGCTGGTACCCGGGGAAGGAGAGACGCTGTTCATCATGGCAAACGCCCCCGCGGTGGGATCATCCTGGACGGACTTGGATACGGCTACCGCTCGCGAAGCGGTGATGAAACGGCTGAAACAGGGCGGCTTTCCCGATTTCGAAAGCAGCATTGTAGTGGAAGACAAGTGGACACCGCGTCGCATTGAGAACCGTTATCTGATGCCCGGCGGCGCAATCTACGGGACCGATTCGCATGGCTGGCGGAACGCATTCTTTCGACCGCGCAATCGGGATTCAGAGATAAAGAATTTGTTCCGGGTTGGCGGAAGCACTCACCCCGGCGGCGGAACTCCCACCGTCTTGCTATCCGCTGAAATCACATGCCGGCTAATTGGCTAGGCCGTCTACTCTGGGCGGCTTATCTATTCCTCTGGGTGGGTGGAGTGGGCACGCACATTGTTCAAGGGAGTACGCCCCCCGACATGGCCTGGGCCGCCCCGGTGTTTCTCGCGCTGGCCGCGGTGTTCCTGGCATTAGCCGCAGTGATCGCGATTCGTAGTGAATGGCCGCGATGGCGGGAGATCGCGCTGGCGGCTGGTGTCGGGTTGTTAGCTGAAGCTGTAGGGGTTGCAACGGGCTATCCATTTGGAAGCTACACCTATACATCGGTGCTCGCGCCTGCGCTTCTGGGCGTGCCAATTGTGGTGGTGGGCGCCTGGATGATTCTGTTCCTTTATGTGCGCGAGATGCGGGTCGGCGTGATCTTGAGCGCGGCTGCCATGGCGGCGATCGACCTGGTGATCGATCCCCTAGCGGCCAACACGTTGGGTTTCTGGCATTGGCAGATTGGCGGCCCTTACTATGGCGTACCGCTCCTGAACTTTGCCGGCTGGTTTGCCGTCAGTATACCGATTTTTTTCTTCGCACCAAAGCTCTTCCCGCCGAATCGGCAGGCTGTCTGGCTAGGGACCTCCATCCTGCTGTTCTTCACCGCCCTTGCGGTAGTCCATGCCTTCTTCGTGCCGGCTTTGATCGGAGCGCTACTTGCCGGCACCGGATACTTCTGGTCCACACGATATAAAACGCAGTAGGCTGGTGTCGTATGTTACGCCGCGAGTTTCTCACCACTGTCGCTGCCGCTCCGTTACTGGCAGCGCAAGCCGACCCGAAACCAAATATTGTGTTCATTCTTGCCGACGACCTTGGATATGGCGACTTGGGATGCTATGGCCAGAAGCGGATTGCGACACCCAACATCGACCGGTTCGCGTCGCAAGGAATCCGATTTACCAATGCGTATGCGGGCGATACGGTGTGCGCGCCATCGCGATGCTGCCTGATGACGGGCAAGCACACGGGACATGCTTCC
>CAXSIG010000675.1:0-3359 GCA_964237255.1 uncultured Bryobacteraceae bacterium | reverse complement strand
CACTGCCGCGCCCGGTGCTTTCGGCGAGCAAGGTTTCCATGCGTTCAAGAATGCCGAGCGAGAGCAGTCCGCGAATGCCCCCACCATCAAGCGCGAGCATCTTGCGCGGTTGGGTTACTTCATAACGCGGACGTAGCCGCCCCCATCGTTCCGGATAGATTAGCGTTGTAGGATTCGACATGTGGTCTGTTGAAGAATTTTGTCATAAGTCGGGTCCCGAAGTGCGGGGTATTTTCGATTAAATTTCTTTTCCGTCGATGTCCGTCACCGGCATGCCAAGGCTCTGCATACGATCCGCGCGTGGCGGTCTAACTACCCGACGGTTGTTCACATGTACTCACGCTAAAATGGACTTGTACTCCTCATGATTGACCCCATCCTTGCCAAAATTTTCGGCACGAAAACCGAGCGCGAAATCAAGGCATTGCAACCCGCCGTCGCCGCCATCAACGCACTCGAATCCGGCCTCCGCGAATTGTCAGATATCGACCTCGCAGCCCGCACCATTACTTTTAAAGAAAAGCTCGCCCAAGGCGCGTCCCTCGACGACCTAGAAACCGAAGCCTTTGCCGTCTGCCGCGAAGCCGGCCGCCGCGTTCTCAACATGCGCCATTTCGACGTTCAGCTCATCGGCGGCATGGTGCTTCACAAGGGCAAGATCGCGGAAATGAAAACCGGCGAGGGCAAAACTCTTGTCGCTACCCTCCCCAGCTATCTGAATGCGCTCTCCGGCAAGGGCGTCCACGTCGTCACCGTGAACGATTATCTCGCCCGCCGCGACGCCGAATGGATGGGTCGCGTGTATCGGTTCCTCGGCCTCACCACTGGCATCATCGTTCATGATCTAAGCGATCGCGAACGCCAGGAATCCTACGGCGCGGATATCACCTACGGGACCAACAATGAGTACGGCTTCGATTACCTGCGCGACAACATGAAGTTTCAACTCGCCAACTGCGTGCAGCGCGGGCATAACTTCGCCATCGTTGACGAAGTCGATTCCATCCTGGTCGACGAAGCGCGTACCCCGCTCATCATTTCCGGCCCGTCCGAACAATCGACCGACAAGTATTACAAAGTCAACGGCATCATTCCCCACTTAGTCCGCGGCGAGGTAATCGAAGGCAAAGAACCGGGCGAGAAATATACCACCGGCGACTTCACAGTAGACGAGAAGCATCGCTCTGTCGCGCTTACCGAAGAGGGCGTGTTGAAGGTGGAAAAGCTCCTGAACATTCCCAATCTTTACGAGCCCGAATATATCGAGTGGAACCATAACGTCCAGCAGTCCCTGCGCGCCCACGTTCTTTATCAGAACGATAAAAATTATGTCGTGAAAGAAGGCGAAGTCATCATCGTCGATGAATTCACGGGCCGGCTTATGCCGGGTCGCCGCTGGAGCGATGGCCTGCACCAGGCGGTCGAAGCGAAGGAAAAGGTAAAGATCGAGAAAGAAAATCAAACTCTCGCAACCATTACGTTCCAGAACTACTTCCGCATGTACAAAAAGCTGGCGGGCATGACTGGTACGGCCATGACCGAAGCCGCCGAGTTCGGCAAGATTTATAAGCTCGACGTCGTGGAAATTCCCACGAACCGGAAGATGCTCCGGGTCGAGAACCAGGATCTCGTTTATCGCACGGAAGACGAGAAGTTTCGCAACGCCGCGAAGGAAATTAAAGAGTTCCACGATCGCGGCCAGCCGGTGCTGGTCGGCACCGTCTCCGTAGAGAAAAGTGAGTATCTGGCGAACATGCTCCGTAAGTCGGGCGTCAAGCTGGAGGTTCTCAACGCGAAGAACCACGAACGAGAAGCTTCCATCATCGCCCAGGCCGGCCGTAAGGCTGCGGTAACTGTCTCAACAAATATGGCGGGCCGCGGTACCGATATTCTGCTTGGCGGCAACGCGGAGAACATGGCCAAGGAAGCGCTCCGCAAACAAGGCAAAGACGCCGACCAGATGATAACCAACGAACTCGGGAAGCCCGAGTGGGAACAAACGTTGGCCAAGTATAAAGCCCAGACCGAAAAGGAACGCGAAGAAGTGGTCGCGCTTGGCGGACTGCACATCGTAGGCACGGAACGTCACGATTCCCGCCGTATCGATAACCAGCTTCGTGGCCGCGCAGGTCGCCAGGGCGATCCCGGCAGTTCGCGCTTCTACCTCTCGCTCCAGGACGACCTTCTACGCATATTCGGCGGGGAGCGCATGCAGAACCTGATGCTGCGTCTGGGCATGGAGGAAGATGTGCCGATCGAAAGCGGCCTCATCACCAAGCGCATCAAAGCGGCGCAGCAAGCGGTGGAAGTCCAGAACTTCGAAGCCCGCAAACACCTGCTGGAATACGACGATGTTATGAACAAGCAGCGCACGGCCGTGTATGACATGCGCCGAGCCCTTCTTGAAGGCGCAGATCAGAAAGCGCGCGTTATGGAAATGACCAAGGGCTTGGTCGGCCAGTTTATTGACATGCGCTGCCCCGAAAGCACGCATCCCGACAAGTACGATTTCATCGGCCTCGAAACCGATGTGCAGAACCAATTCGGCCACAAGCTAGAGGGCACCGACTTCTCCGGCCAAACCCGCGACGAAATCGAGCAGACCGTTTACGACCAGTTATCCCATCGCTACCAGGAAAAGGAGGAAATGATTTCTCCCGATATCATGCGCCAAACCGAACGCATGATTATGCTCCAAGTCGTCGACGATCAATGGAAAGATCACCTTCTTTCGATGGATCATCTGAAAGAAGGAATCGGCCTTCGGGGTTACGGCCAGAAAGATCCGCTAGTCGAATATAAGAAGGAGTCGTTCGTCCTGTTCCAGGACATGATGGACAGGATCGAAGACGAAACCGTTCGCATCCTCTACACCTTCACCATTCAACAAGGCAATCCCAATCTGCCCTTCCCGGATGGGAATGACGAAGAGTACGAGGAGTTTGACGAAGAGGCCGAGCGCATCGAAATGGCCCGGCAGCTTGAGGAACGGGAAGCCGCCCAGCGACAGGTTCTGGATTTCACTCGCAAGATAGAGAAAACCAAGGACAGGGAGATGTCTCAGCTCCAGTTCATCGGCGGAGACGGCGCGAGCGCCCAGCCGCAGAAGACCCTACCGGGAGCCGACAAAGTTGGTCGTAATGACCCGTGCCCCTGCGGGAGCGGCAAGAAATACAAGAAGTGCCACGGGGCCTAGTGGTAGGCACGCTGCTATTTCTTAGTAGCTTTCCAGGTACCTTCGCCCATGTCGCCTAAGGCTGCCGTGCCCGACATTGTCGAGCCGGTCACGGTTCCCTTGTATTTGACAGTCCCCGAGACCTGGTCGCTCTTGACCTCAAATTGAAACGCCACCTGATCGC
>CAXSIG010000674.1:3120-3362 GCA_964237255.1 uncultured Bryobacteraceae bacterium | reverse complement strand
TCAAACTCGGCGAGATCCTGTTGGAAAACTTTGACCCGATCGACATCGGAATAATCGAGATCGAAGCCGCGATACTTGCGATTGGTAAGAGGTGAAAGAACGGGGTCGCGTACGGATTGAATCTGCTCTCCTTCGGGTGTCGCGGTTTTGCGGTTCTCCACGAAGTAGCCGTAATTGCGCATAGTAATCCCGCGCTGATGGGCGTTGGTCCAAAGATAATTCGCCGGAGGAAGCGCGGCTGG
>CAXSIG010000674.1:0-3110 GCA_964237255.1 uncultured Bryobacteraceae bacterium | reverse complement strand
CTTTTTGCGGCGTCCCGCATAGCTATTGGGGAAAAATTTCTGGACGTAGTCGCTGGCGATGGCGGCCGTTGACCAATTGTGGCCATCCGCCGAGACATCGGCCGAAACGTAAAAGTTGTCGAACAGGACGAAATCGCGTGCCAGCTTATGTTGATTTGGCGTGAAGCGCTCACCGAATAGCACCAGCGATTCGTCACCGTTGCCTTCTTTCATATCGCCCAGCATTTGGTCGTAGGTGCGATTTTCTTTCACGATATAAATTACGTGCTTAATGCGGCTGAGGATTGCGGGCGTGGGTTGGTCTAGCTTAGCGTCGCGATATGGCGAGTTATTCAGAACCGTCTTCGTGTAGTTGGCGAGAGCGGCAGTGTCGAATGCATCGATGAAGGAAACGGTTCCGCGTTGGATGGTGCCAACATATTGATCGGAGCGAATGCCCAAGTGGAGAGGTTCGGGTTTGTTCAACGGGCCGGGACCCTTTGGATTTGGATAGGAGCGCAGGCCCTTGCCGTTGAGGACGGCGATTCGGCCATCCTTCAAACCGCGAACCGCGGTGGGATACCAACCGGTGGGAAGAAAACCGAGGACGCGCGTGCGGTCACCGGATACATCCGCAACCGCTACCGTATTCGCATCAGAACAAACGACGTATAGCTGTTTACCATCGGGACTCAGACCCAGTGCGGAGGGAGTCATACCGAGCGGCTGCCGCGGAGTTAAAGAGATGTTGATGGTTTCGAGAGGCGTGAGCGCTGCGGTTTCATCCACGCCAACCGAATAAACGCTGTTGGTGTTCGCAGCGGCAACGAAGAGCCGTCCAAGATACTTCTTCTCTTCCTTGTCGTTCTTTTCGTCATCGCTGGATCCCGCACGCAGGAGCATGTCGGTGGGGTGCGGCCCAAGGCGAACGGTGGTCATCGGAGCGTTGTCCGACGTTTGAAATTGACTGATCGTGCCATCGGCCCAGTTGCTCACCAGGTACGTCTTGCCGTCCGGGAAAAACAGGATGCGGTAGGGTCGACGGCCTGTCTTGACGCGCGCCACCGGCTTGCCGGACTCCACGTTAAGAACCACAAGCGAGTCCTGGAACAAAGTCGCGGCATACAGCAACTTCCCGTCGGGGGAGAGAGCGACATCGCCGGTGAAGTTTTGATAGGTCTGTTCGTTCGGCGTTCCTTCGGGGGCTTTGGTCAGCGTGGACAATGACCGTAGCGGCGCAAGCTTGCCGCCCTCGAAAGAAAATTCGTGCACAGCCTGGCTTGAGCCTCCGCCCACATATACGCGATTGCCCGCACGGTTCATTGCGAGCCCAAGCCAAGCATCCTTGACGCGCGTGCGCTCCAGTTCCGCGCCTGTTGCCGTATCGAGCACAGAGATAGAGGGCGGATTGTAACCACCGTTGAGAACGAGTAGATACTTGCCGTCCTGTGAAATGGCGGTCGACATCGGAAGCGTATCGACCGGCGTCTGTTTACCGGCTGGTGTGATCTTCCAGCCGCTGACAAGTAACGTGGAGTTGTCGGCTTGCGGTCCCGGTGTTACGCGCGGCGCGCGCTGGGAAACCAGAGCCGTGGCGACAGCCACAAGTAGAGCCAAGAGACCGTAACGTAGCTTCATATGGTGTTTTGATTTAAGACCGATACTTCTGTGCGACGGGAAAACGGCGTCCGATACCAAAGGCTTTTGACGTCACCTTCAATCCCGGCGCTGCTTGCTGCCGTTTGTATTCATTACGATTTACCTTCGCGGCGATGTCTTCCGTCAGCGCGAGCGGCAGTTTCAGAAAATCGCTGATTTCGGCCGGCGTTCGGTTATTCTCCACGTATTCGCGAAGAATGGCATCGAGTGTGTCGTAATCCGGAAGACTGTCTGTGTCTTTCTGATCGGCGCGCAGTTCGGCGCTTGGCGGTTTGCTAAACACCGACTCCGGAATCACGCCGCGGCGCAAATTGCTCAGCGAGTAGACCATGGTTTTCGGAACGTCGCTGATCACGGAGAGACCTCCGCACATATCTCCGTATAGCGTGCAGTATCCAACCGCGATCTCGCTTTTATTCCCTGTCGTCAGCACCAGCGCGCCGGTATCGTTCGAATACGCCATCATCGTCACGCCGCGAAGGCGGGATTGGATGTTTTCGAGCGTAACCGGCGATTGCGGAAGCGTCGGCGACATGCACGCATACGCATTGTTGATGGGCGAGGAGATCATGGTGATGCCCAAATTGTCGGCAAGTTCCTGAGCATCTGTGATGCTGCCCTGGGAGCTATAAGGGCCGGGCATACTGATCCCCGTAACGTTCTCTTTTCCGAGCGCATCCACCGCGATGCACGCCACCAGCGAGCTATCAACGCCTCCCGATAATCCGATTAGCGCCTTGGAGAAACCGCACTTACGAACGTAATCCTGCGTCCCAAGGACCAGAGCTTGGTACACGGCCTCGCATTCATCGCGATAGTCGGCATGCTGTTCGCAAAACACCAGATCTTCGGCGAACGATTTTGCACTGGCGATGACATTCCCTTCGGCATCCATGGCAAAGCTACTTCCGTCAAACACCAGCTGATCGTTTCCGCCTACCTGATTCACCCAAATGACGGGGACGCCGTGCCGTTTCGCCTGGGCAGCAACCATGTCGCGGCGCAGTTGGCGCTTTCCGGTCCAATAAGGGCTGGAGTTGATGTTGATCAGGAAATCGCCGCCTTGCTCGATCAATTCTTCGACGGGATCACGACGATATCGGCGGTGCGACCAGAATTGCTCGTCATTCCACGCGTCCTCGCAAATTGCGAGTGCTACCTTGCGGCTGTGAAACGGGAGTGTTGTCTGATGTTCGGCGGAGGCGAAGTTACGCGCTTCGTCGAAGACGTCGTAAGTAGGGAGAAGTACCTTGGTCTGGCGAAATAATACTTCGCCCTTCTCAATCAGCGCCGCGTTATTGGTCGCCAGGTTGCCGGTGGGGATGTCGGACCTGCCCACATATCCCGCTACCAACGCGATGGGAAGCTCGGCCGTCTCGCGCGCAAGCTGCGCCAGCGACTTTTCGGAGTCGTCCAGGAAACTGGATTTATCAACCAAGTCTCTGGGCGGATAACCAGTTACCGACAGCTCC
>CAXSIG010000673.1:0-3401 GCA_964237255.1 uncultured Bryobacteraceae bacterium | reverse complement strand
CCTCATCGGGCAAGAACAAGCCGTGTTCTCTAGGCTTGCTAACCGGCCGAACGTGACGTCACTAGGCGGGCGGAAACCGAGCATCGGCCAAGCATACCGAGGATTGCCTCTGCAATTGAGCACTGGCAAGCTACTGCTAAAATCTCAACGGCGGTCTGCCCGTCAGTTGCTGAAACGCTTTCCCTTTGCCACACGCGTTACCGAACTGGATGCAAACGGCAGAAGCGTTTTAGTCGAACCATACGAGCAACAGTTAAGATCCCAGACTCCTTACGATCTTTCGAATTCTGGCTTCTTTTCGGAATTGAAAAAGCAGCGGTCGCTCTGGTTTGTAAAGGAACAAGATGATGTAAACCCTACCCACACTTTCAACTATGCGACAGCAATTTCGAGAGGAAACGCGATCGACGGATACTTGATAACAAGCATAGACGCGGCCGCCTTCGCCGCCAACGTGGCCCGCCTTCATCCTCTCCCAATTACTCTGATGGAGCTTTCAACATGGCTTGGACCCAACAGAAGCCTGACGCTCAGCGGAGAAGCACACAAGAACACGCCTTGGATACAGGGTATGCGGGAGCGATTAGGTAATATTTCCATCGTCTGTACTACCGGTGTGGACCAACACCGTGAGTTCGTGGAGTGTCGATCCCACAGTGGACTAGAAGTCGTTAGCCGCGCCTATCCTGCCGAGCCGACCAGTCGCATTAGGGTGATAGTGGCTTCGGCTTTAAGCTTTGTTACACTCGCACCCTGCCTTGTCGTCTTCTTTGCCGTGACGGCCTTGGGTGAAAAGTGGGCGGGAGTGGAAGGTAAACTAAACGGGCAACGCGGTGCGTTGAAATCAGTTGTGGATGCCATCAGCCACGACGCGCGTGCAATAGTCCAGCGGCTTACATCAGACCTGAGGATTCTACGTCTGAAGAACGAGCACGATCCTGAGTTTACGAAAGGCCTGGTTGCGCTCTCTAGAAGAGCCGCGGAGTTTGGATTTCTGACCGACCACTTTGAAGCAAGTCTTTTAAACGCTTTTGGAGACGCCCCGCTTTCAAACAAGATTGAACTGTACTTGCCATTCGTAATTCGGCACCTAGTAAATTCCCGCGATAAGACCGAATGCACGATCGTCCTGCACACAGTCGGGGACGATTGTTTCGTCAAGGGTCATCTCGGGCAATTAAATCGCTTATTCAACAACCTAATCACAAACGCAAAAGAAGCTTCTCTCTTTGCATGCCAAATAGAGATCAGCGTTGAGGCGGTAGATGGCATAGCTCAAGTGCGCGTTCGTGATCACGGTAACGGGATGGCTAAGGATGCTCAAATGCAGGCGTTCAAGAACCCATTCTCGACTAAGGGCAAAGGAAGAGGAAGAGGCCTTCCTAGCTGCCAACAAATTGCTGCGGACTTAGGCGGGAACGTACAGATAGAAGAGTCCGAGCACGGGGTCGGTACAACCGTACTGGTGAAGCTTCCCACAACTCCGCGACCAGAATGGTTTATATCAAAGGTCTTTGTTAACTCAAAAGACGTTCTGGTGTTCATTGACGATGAGGAAGATGCCCAATCAATCTGGAAGGCTCGAATAGAGGACAGATTTCGCAGTCCTGGCTCAGAGAGTCTTAGTGTTTTTTGTCCGAGAACCGAATTTTATTAATGACCCGTCAGAACTTGGTGCCAATAAGGCCGCTCTGCTAAACGAGGGTACGCAGTTTCTGGTGGACTACCAGTTTCGAAATCAAAACCTCGACGGTCTGTCAATCATCACTAGTTACGGTATTGAGAGCCGAGCCATTCTTGTTACAAATCATTTTCACGATCCAGTAATACTTGATCGAGCTGTAAAGGTTGGGGTAAAGGTTTTGGCCAAGGAATTCATCGAAGAAGCAAGCTTCGATATAAAGGTTGATTGGCCAGATGCCTAATCCCAGTTTCTTAATCGTTGACGACGACGACCCGTCCGCGCAGTCCAGTAACTTTAAGGAGGCGCTCAAGCTGTCCGGCTTGAAGGGGAGCGTTGACTTTGCTGCCTCTCCCGCTAAGATGTTAGAAAAACTGCGGGGGCAAGAAGCCCCTTCTGTCATTCTTCTCGATCTTCACTGGCCTGATTTTCCAATTAGTTCTATTCTCGAAGGAGTACGTAACACCTCCCCAGAATCTCGTGTCGTGCTCCATACAGGCAAGAGCATCGAACCGGAGTTGATAATTGCGTGCGCGCGTGGAGGTGTCGCCGAGTACCTTGTTAAGAGTACCCTACCGACTGACAGACTGGTCCAAAAACTATGGATGCTTGCGGAAAGATCGGATAATACAATCAGGAAACTATGTTCGCCGACCGGAACGTTTCAACAGCTAATTCAAGAGTCGGAGAAAACAAGCGCGGAGCTGCGAGCGGCTAGAAAACGAGCTTCTGAACTTGAAGATCAAAACAAAAGTCTCCGCGGCAAAGTGCGAGGGGAAATCCTTTTGCTGATCACTAGGTTTACTATCACGCTTCTATACTTTGCGGCCTTCCTCTTGTCGATTCTATATCTCGCAAAAATTGCGGCAAGCATAAGTGGCTACACGGGCGTTATCGTTATGGGGATCATCGGCTGGGTGGTGATTGACCGCTCGATCGTCAGGTTTGTGTTTGACGGTCGGAGGCAAAAGGTTGAGCTTGATCGTTCGGGGCGAGATTAAGGTAAGCAAGACTGTGTGAGTGCACAACCAATCTCGCATGATATTTTAACCCATCTAAACCCACTATCAGCCTGATCGACGATCTACGATTGAAAAGGAAGTTTGGTTGGGTTCTTTAGCTGGACACTTTGCTGATTAGTCAAGCAGGGTTAGCCTAATTCCGTCATTCGGCGCGTGCGCCAGATCCTGCTTCAGCGAAAGTTCCGGTTGCCACGACAGATATGCTTTCCCTCTGGCTGCATGGTTACTCGGCACTTGGGACAGGTCACGCGGGCTTGCTCGACAGGAACAATGAGGTGGAATTAACGATAGGAGGCGCGGCTATTTGTGTTGCGCATAAAGCCAGCTCAATAGTTCCGGTTCGGCATAGGCGAATTCCCAAGACTCGTGACCGACCCCTTCATATTCCGTTAGTGCCGCGGAACCGCCGGTAGACCGAATCGCATCGACCATCTCGCGTGAGCGCTTCACGGGAACAATCGGGTCAGCGTTGCCGTGAAATGCCCACACCGGAACGCCGCGAATTTTACTCGCCTGCGAGGGGTCGCCCGCACCGCAAACGGGTACAGCCGCTGCGAAAATATCCGGCCTCAAGGCGATTGCGGAAAACGTTCCAGCACCACCAAGCGATTGCCCTGTTAGATAGACACGAGTTCGATCAACGGTAAGCACTCGATGAACCCCTCTGGCGTGTGAGCGTTTTAGGTTTGATAGTGGGG
>CAXSIG010000672.1:3145-3417 GCA_964237255.1 uncultured Bryobacteraceae bacterium | reverse complement strand
TTACGGAAAATCCTCAACAATCGGGTTACGATACGGTCCGCGCTTACTGGCAAGGTCAGAATAAAGCGACGGATTTCGATAATTGGTGGCGCAAGTCGATTCACGACGGCATCGTTGCGGGATCTGCGCTGCCTGAAAAATCTGTTTCTGCCGGCACCGTTCCGGCTCCCACATCTTCTTCTGCGGGCGGGCTCGAGATTTCCTTCCATGTCGACCCCTATATCTATGACGGCGCATTCGCCAACAACGGTTGGTGGATGGAATGTCCCCGG
>CAXSIG010000672.1:0-3135 GCA_964237255.1 uncultured Bryobacteraceae bacterium | reverse complement strand
ACCGCGAAGCAATTAAAGCTGGAGAACGAAGATCAGGTTGAGTTGAAGGTCGACGGCCGGACGGTCTGGGGAGCGGTTTGGGTGCAGCCTGGACAGCCGGATGATTCCGTCGCCGTGAATCTTGGTTATGGCCGAACACGCTCCGGACGTGCCGGCAACGGCGCTGGGTTCGATGCGTACCGGCTTCGCACCACCTCCGGAATGACCCACGCTTCGGGGCTGGAACTACGAAAGCTGAACAAAAAGTTCGAGCTTGCGACTACCCAGAGTCAGGGCACCATGGCGGGGCGTTTCGTGGCCCGCGAGGGTACGATTTCCGAATACCAGAAAAATCAGGATTTTGCTCGCGAGCAGGGCGAGGAGCAACCCGACAAAGGGCTTACCGTCCTTCCCGAAACCTGGAAGTACGAAGGTTATGCGTGGGGCATGTCGATTGACCTCAACGCTTGCACCGGTTGCAATGCTTGTGTCGCCGCATGCCAATCGGAAAACAACATCGCGGTGGTTGGAAAAGATCAGGTTCGGCGCGAACGCATCATGCATTGGCTTCGTATCGATCGGTATTACGAGGGGGCCGCTGAAACTCCGGCAGCCATGTTCCAGCCGGTAGTTCACTGCGAAGACGCACCGTGCGAAATCGTTTGCCCCGTGGCCGCCACCGTTCACGACCAAGATGGTTTGAACAACATGATTTACAACCGCTGCGTCGGCACGCGGTATTGCTCAAACAACTGTCCTTATAAGGTTCGGCGTTTCAATTTCTATTTGTTTTCAGATTGGAATACCGAGAGCCTGAAGCTGCAAAAGAATCCGGATGTCACGGTTCGGAGTCGCGGCGTGATGGAAAAATGCACGTATTGTGTGCAGCGCATCAACTACGCGAAAATTACGGCTGAGAAAGAAGACCGTCGCGTGCGCGATGGTGAAATCGCAACCGCGTGCGAGGCTGCATGCCCAACACAGGCAATCACCTTTGGCGATTTGAATGACAAGGAAAGTAGAGTCTCGAAGGAAAAGCGTGAAGGCTTGACCTATGCTCTGCTGGGTGAACTGAATACTCGTCCGCGCACCACTCATATGGCCGCGCTCCGCAATCCCAACCCCGAGATTAAGGCAAGCTAGCGAATGTCCGCTCCCCTGCAACCCGTAGAGTTACCCGATCCAATACACGTCGGTCCGATTATCGGCCCGAAGGAGAATCTCACTACCGTCACCGATACGCTGGCGGGTATCGTCCTTCGTCGGAAGACGACGATTGGTTGGATGGGCGGCACCTTCATCGCGTTCTGTCTGATGATGATGCTCTTCATGGCGATGACGTACCTGTTTCTCAAAGGTACCGGCATCTGGGGCATTAACATGCCCATCGCCTGGGGCTTCGCCATTGTTAACTTCGTTTGGTGGATCGGTATCGGCCACGCCGGTACGCTGATTTCGGCGATTCTTTTATTGCTCAATCAGTCCTGGCGCAATGCGATCAATCGCTATGCCGAAGCCATGACCCTCTTTGCTGTAGCTTGCGCCGGTATGTTCCCCATCATGCATATGGGGCGCGCATGGCTCGCTTACTGGCTGCTTCCCTACCCGAACACAATGTGGTTGTGGCCGCAGTTCCGTAGCCCGCTCGATTGGGATGTGTTCGCGGTCTCCACATACGCGACCATTTCGCTGGTGTTCTGGTACGTCGGTTTGATCCCCGATGCCGCTTCGCTTCGCGATCAGGCGCAGCATCGCTGGCAGCAGATTTTCTATGGAGCATTAGCACTTGGTTGGCGCGGTTCTGCGCGACATTGGCAGCGCTACGAAAAAGCTTCGCTGCTGCTAGCCGGCTTAGCGACGCCACTGGTGCTATCCGTTCACACTGTCGTTAGCTTCGACTTCGCAGTTGCCATCCTTCCCGGTTGGCACACCACGATTTTCCCGCCGTACTTCGTTGCGGGCGCCGTGTACTCCGGTTTCGCGATGGTGTTGACCCTGATGATTCCGGTCCGCAAGGTATATGGTCTCGAAACGCTGGTCACCATGCGGCATATCAACAACATGGCGAAGGTCATGTTGACCACCGGCCTGATCGTAGGTTACGGCTACATGATGGAGGCCTTCTACGCGCATTACAGTGCGAATCTCTATGAGGGCTTCATGATGAACAACCGCATGTTCGGCCCCTACGCGGCTTACTACTGGTGCCTGGTTTTCTGTAACATCATCACGCCGCAGTTCCTGTGGTCGAAGCGGGTTCGAACAAACCTGGTGGTTTTGTGGATTGTCAGTATTATCGTGAACATCGGCATGTGGCTGGAGCGGTTCGTTATCGTCATAACCAGTCTCCACCGTGACTTTCTTCCTTCTTCTTGGGGGCGCTATTCCCCGACCGCTTGGGATTGGGCGATCTACGTCGGAACGATTGGCCTGTTTATGACTCTGATCTTCGTGTTCATGCGATCGCTGCCGATGATCACAATCCACGAACTACGGCTGTTAGTTCCTTCCGGAACCAAGATGCCCGTCGCCGAAAAGGAGCCGGTTAAACGTATATGAGTCATTCCGGCATCATCGAAACGACGCCAATCTATGGCGTAATGGCTGAGTTTATGAATTCCGCTGATCTGGTTGCCGCAGCCGAAAAGGCGAAAGCCGCCGGGTACCGCAAGATGGATGCTTATACCCCGTATCCGGTAGAAGATCTGGAAGAGGCTCTCGACCTTCACGACAATCGCATCTCGCTTTTTGTATTGCTGGCAGGCATCTGCGGCGCGACTTTCGGCTTCGGTTTTCTCTCTTGGGTGAACTCGATTTCGTATCCGTTGAATATCGGCGGCCGCCCTATGATCAGCACGCCGATGTTCATCCCGATTACCTTTGAATGCACTATTCTGGCCGCGGGTTTAACGTCTGCCATCGGAATGATTTTGCTCAACGGTTTGCCCATGCCGTACCATCCCGTGTTCAACGTTCCGCGCTTTGCGCGTGCATCGCAGGATGGGTTCTTCCTTTGTATTGAAGCGAAGGACCCGAAGTTCGATCGCATGAAGACCGCCGAGTTTATGGAGACGTTGGGAGCTTACGAGGTGTCTGAAGTTGCCAATTAGTCCCACGCGGCTGTTGCCGTTCGCCGGAATCCTGCTCTTTGCCGGA
>CAXSIG010000671.1:379-3421 GCA_964237255.1 uncultured Bryobacteraceae bacterium | reverse complement strand
CCGGCTCGGCCTCGCGCGGCATGGGCGCGGTCACGCGGGCGACCAGCGCCTGGAAGAGCGACGTCTTCCCGATTCCGGCCGGTCCCTCGGCCGGATTGGTGGTGAAGAGCGGAAGGGTTCGGGCTGATGATCTTGTCTGCGTGCCACTGGATCGGTAAATCGAATGGCAAATAATCGATCCGCCGGATAGCCGTTCGATTCGAACAACCAAATTACCGGAAGCCACTTCGTGGCATCGTCGCCATTGCCGTGTACAAAGATGATCGGTTCCCGGCTCTGGGCTTGAGCAACTAGTGCGACTGCAATAAAAAGGAATAATCGTTTCACGAACACCTCTCGTCAAAACCGCAGCTTAAAACAAGCTGTAGTCTTTTAGCATCGTATGCCGACGTAATCGCGCTGAACCCTCTCCGCCGTCTGTCGGATTTGTCGCCGTGAACGCTTTCAGTCTTCACCGCGTTCCAGGCTTCGTTCGGGGCATTAGCGCACCCGATGTCACCGTTCGTCATTCATCGAACAAGCCTTGACCGACTTCTAAATCCATGCCGGCAATTATTCCATTCGGGCTATTCAATTCTACCTACAGTAATTATTTCAAGTCCAAAGTGTAGTATCCTGATCGGAAAAGGGGTTTTCTGATTGACGCGATTTGTAACTGTGTTTTTTGCCGCTGCTTTGGCGTGCTTCGGGCAGGCTTCGGCCATCAACGGCCAGATTGAGGGCACCATCCTCGATCCCGCTGGATCGCCTGTGTCGGGAACGGAAGTGGTGGCAACCAATGAAGGTACTGGCTTTGTTCAGAAGGTTCAGACTGAGCCTTCGGGTCTATACCGCTTCAATGTCCTGCCGCTTGGCCGCTATGAAATCAGCCTTGCCGCCACAGGGTTTGCCGCAGTGAAGCGATCGGGAATTGTAATCACCGCCGGCGAAATTGCACGAGTAGATATCGATCTCGCTATCAGCGGTACCTCGACGCAGGTGCAAGTCAATTCCGACGCACCGATTGCCGAGCCATCGCGCACCGATCTTGGGCTCACTCTGAACCAGAACATGGTGACCAATCTCCCGCTGGTTTCGCGCAATCCGTACAACTTCATCCTGCTGCAGCCGAATGTGAGCGGGCACGCAAACACCGAGTTTGGCGTACCGCGCAAGCTGGAAGCGAACGGGTTCAACGGACGCATCAACTACCAAATCGATGGCAGCAGCAATACGGAAAGCGACCGCGCCGGCATTCGCCTGATCCCGATATCGGACACGTACGTCGATCAGATTCAGCAAGTAAATAACGGCTTCGCTCCCGAGTTCGGAAACACGGTCGGAACGGTTTATAACGCGATTACAAAATCGGGGTCCAATCAATTTCACGGCGAAGCGGGATATCTATTTCGCCGGACCGATTTCAATTCCCGTCCTAAGCTTCTTGCCGCAAGCCAGGCCACTCCCACAATCAATGTCGATTCGTTCATCGGCGACGTGGGCGGTCGGGTTATCAAAGACAAGCTGTTCTTCTTCGGCGCGTTCGAACATGTGAAGCGCGATCTGCCGAGCGTGGTTTCCGTCTCGTCGGCAACAGTTAGTTCTCTGGGCCTTCCTGCGAATTACGCCGCCGCAATTCCGTTTAGCCAGAGCCTCTATTTTTATCTGTTCAAGGCCGATTGGCAGATCAACCGGGCGAACCGCGCATCCTTCCGCTACAGCCACCATGCGAACGATTCGCCCTACAACAACGGCGGCGGTTTGGTGCTGCTTCCATTGACTTATAACTTTATCGACCGGTCGCATGTCGGCGCCATTCAGGTCGTCAGTACCCTGACGCCGAACGCGATCAACGAAGCGCGTTTCCAGGTTGCCACGCGCACTCAATCGCAGAATGCTTTCTCCGCATCCGGCACGGGGCCGACGGTCAACATCTCGGGTGTCGCGCAGTTTGGCGGTCCCAACCAGGTTGGCTTCGTTTATAAGGAAACGCTCACGGAGGGTTCGGATAACTTCAGCTTGAACGTAGGGAATCATGCGTTCAAAGTGGGGGTAGATCTGCGCGCTATCAGCGACACTCAGGTCCAGGCGACCAACGCGACTTACACATTCCCCAATGCCGCGGCATATCTGGCTGCGGTTGCAGGCACCGGGCCTCGCGGCTATTCCACTTTTGCGCAAACGCTCGGCAACCCATCCATCGTGTACGATTCGTTATTCACCGGCGTTTACGCTCAGGATTCCTGGAGGCCGCGTCCGAATCTGACGGTCACCTACGGCTTGCGGTACGACGTATACCGGATCCCCTCTGCGGTTTCGTCTTCGCCGTTGCCTCAGTCGCAATCGTTCACAACGGACACGAACAACGTTGCGCCGCGGCTGGGAATCGCTTACTCGCTGGACCAGAAAACCGTAATTCGCGCGAACTACGGCATTTTCTACGACCCGCCGCAAACCGATCAATATCGCCGCGCGCTGCTGAGCAACGGTTCTCCGATCTTCTTCTCGGTCACAGCGACGCCTACCAGTTCCTTCGCTCCTGCATTCCCAGCGGTTTTTACCTCGGCGCCGACCGGCTTCGCTCTCCCGGCCCAGGACATCATCACCGTCGATAAGAATTTCCGGACCCTGTATTCGAACAACGCGAACTTTACGATCGCGCGTGAGATTTCTCCCAACACGTCAATCTCTGCGACTTACTTATTCACGAAGGGAGTTGGTTTGCCGGTTTATCGCAATATCAATCTAATTCCTTCCGGCCAATTTCTTGCTGACGGCAGAACAATTTTTAGTTCCACCCGAATCAATCCTACTTACAACAACATTCTTTCGGCGGAGTCGGTCGGAACCTCCTTGTACAACGGAACCAGCTTAAGCGTGCATCATCGTAATTCTCGTGGCCTCGATTTTCAAGGCACTTACACCTGGGCGCACGCTATTGACGACGCGCCGGAGCAGAACAACATCGATAGCGGCGCCGCGTATCTTTCCGACACGACGAATCGCCATCGGGATCGCGGGAATTCGCTAACGGATCGGCGTCATGCGTTTAACGGCAATTTG
>CAXSIG010000671.1:0-369 GCA_964237255.1 uncultured Bryobacteraceae bacterium | reverse complement strand
GATTGGAAGGGTTTCCGCTTGAGTTCAACCCTGTTTATGCAGAGTGGTGACATTTTCAATCTGGCAAGTAACCGCGTGCTGAACAATGACACCTCCGCGCCTGCAGCTTACCAGCGTCCTTTGTATGTCGGCCGCAACACTATCCGCGGACCTGCCGTTTATGAATGGAACGCAAGGTTTAGCCGTAGCTTCGGCTGGAAGGACAAGGGCCGTTTGGAGGCGTTCGCGGAATCCACCAACCTGCTGAATCACGACAACATCACAGCCCTTAACGTCACGGCCCAGGTGGACACGACCGGCGCGATTACCACTCCCGCAACGCTCGCGCACACCACCGCGCTTGATCAGCGGCTGATCCAAATCGGGTTC
>CAXSIG010000670.1:2486-3424 GCA_964237255.1 uncultured Bryobacteraceae bacterium | reverse complement strand
GTTTGATTCACTCGCTAGCTCGGCAACTGCGGGAGATCCCGGTCCTCCGTCCAAAATCACCTTGACCGTTTTATGTTTCGGCGCCCAAACACGGAAATTCACGCCGCCCGCTGGATCCACCTCGGCCCCAATCGGGAGTTTTCGCTTCGTCATCTAGGGCGCAACTCGATGCACTTCAATGTCCAGACCACGAGTCTGAGGAGTGAACTTGTTACACTCGTTTCGGGACGCGGATGGCCGGCGATCAAGAGCAAGAGGAAGAGATAAAGACAGTCACCCTAAGTCGATGGGCGTCGTCTCGCATCACCGCCGTTCTTTCCGTTGGTCTTTTTATCAATCTCACTCTGGTGTATCTACTGACTGACGCGGGTCAGGAAATTTTGCATCGCAGCGCTATTGTCCGGACGTATTTTGACGATGGTACCGGCTTGGTGCGCACTGCGGATGTCCTTCTGGACGGCATAACGGTTGGCGAAGTGAAGTCGGTCAAACTCAACAACACAAGCGACACCGCTCGCGCTATTGAGGTGCGCATGAATATCCGGAAGGATTTTCTAAAACTGATCCCGGCGGATTCGCAGACGGAAATCACTTCCGAAAACCTGGTTGGCGATCGCTACATCAACATCAAGCGCGGCCAAAGCAAGCGAATGGTGGAGAGTGGAGAGGAGTTGGCGCGCGTTCCTCCCACTCCCAATTTCGATCCAAGCGATTTGATCGGATCGCTTTCCACTACCTTGCAGCAGGTGAGCAATCTATTGGACCAGATTGAAAATCCCGCAACCCCGCTGGGGAACCTGGTAAAGGGCGAGGATTTTTATTTTCAGGTTCGCGACGATATCAAGCTGCTCCAAGATACTTTGGAGAAGTATGGCGGTCCGAAGAGCGAGTTCGGCCAGGCGATCGTGAAGCACATGTGAGTGTCGCTCTTAGTAGGG
>CAXSIG010000670.1:807-2476 GCA_964237255.1 uncultured Bryobacteraceae bacterium | reverse complement strand
CTACGGCCAGGATCTCTATAACCAAATTCGCAAACCGATTCTGGATATCGACAAGCAGTTGGAAGATATTCAGAACGGCCAGGGCCCGTATGGGCAAATGCTCCAAAGTTCCTCGCAATATGATAATGCGCTGCAAAAGGTTCGAGACCTGCGCGGCTCCATCCAAAGCATGAGAGCTTCGCCGATGATGGCGAGCGACGATCAGTATCGGAATACCGTGGCCTTTATGAAAAACCTGAACGCCGCATTCGATGAACTCACCCGAGGGCAGGGCAAGTTTGCGGAGCTGCTTTCGAATACTCAGCTCTACGAGAGCCTTTCCGGCTCCAGTCGCGAAATGAGGGTGTTCTTGCGTGAGTTTCGAGTCAACCCGCAGAAATATCTGCGGTTGAAAGTGTTCTGATCTTTTGTATAGCGCGGAGCGTTTCGAACAGCGCTTCATCTGGCGAGAGCCGTTCCGCGTTTACGATCTCGATAAGACCTTCTCCCGTCGGTTTCCAGCGCTCGAACATGCGCTGCGATACATGTCCCGCAAACACCGCGACTAATGGAACGTGTAACGCGGCCGCTGCGTGCTGACCCGCGGAGTCGTAACCGACATAAAGCGCGCTCTGTGCGATTCGTTTTGTAAATGCCGCGAAGGACCCCGTAAACATAGCTGCATGGGATCCGGCCTCTAACAGAGCGGCGCGCGCGCGTTCCGCTTCTTCCCCTCCCGCTCCGCAGTCAAGAACTACCGTTTCATCACGCAACGATCTAAGAAGCCCGCTTTCAAATTCTCCGCCCACTCGTTTGGCCGGATTTTCACCGACACCAAAACTGACCGTTACCCCCTGATGCGTCGCGGAGGAGAACGGCAGATACGGCACAGCATGCGGAATATCCAAAACTTCGCGACACCATGCAGACGCTAGTTCGGGAAGCGCTTTGGTGGAGCCGCTCTGATAGGAGCGGCTTTCGAAAAAGAAGTACCGGTCTTCCGCACAGAGCGGAAGCAGGCCCAGTTGAGAAAGGCGGGAATCGGGATCCAGAACGATGCTGTCCTGTACGTCGAGAATTGCTGAAAGCGCGCGCCCCGCAGCCAGTCTATCCGTCAGCGATCCGGTCCTGGGGTAGGGAATTGCGACATGCTCCACATCGAAAAGTTCCGCGTTTTTGGCGCTCCCGCAGAACACGATGCGCGCTTTCGGAAACCGTAGTTTTGCGGCATGGAGAAGCACACTCGTAACGGCAATGTCGGCGCCCAGCGTAACGCGCGACAGTACGAAAACAGTCGCCGGATCGGCAGTGCAGCGGCGAAGACTCCGGATGCGCCCATAACGTTCGAGCAGCGCCCGCTCCTTCAGGTCCGGGAATATTTCGGACAAAACCGCCGCGAATAGGGCAGCGTATGCGTCGCAAAGACGTGGTTCAAAGCGATCGGCCAAGCCCTCAACCACAATCCGAAATAGAGCATCGGAACATCCGTCCCGTGCCAAGGAACGAGCAACGTCCAGGTCCGGGGAACCGCCGGCCAGTATCCCTTCGAGTAATTCGATTCCGCGCTCGCTACACGAAATACTTGCCGACAATCGGTTCCAGCTTACGAATGGTGTGCTCGGGAACCAGCGCGCGATCGGTAATCAGGGCATGCGCCAGCGCCGAGCCGCACTTGCACGTCCGTTCGGCC
>CAXSIG010000670.1:0-797 GCA_964237255.1 uncultured Bryobacteraceae bacterium | reverse complement strand
TTCTTATCGGTAATCAACGCATGAGCCAGCGCGCTGCGGCAGCTACACTCTTCACCAATGGGCATCAGTGCAACCGCCTCCGCCACAACGCGGCAAGCGTTCGAAGCGTTCTGCTGCAACACGGCAAGAATGTCCGTGACACTCACCGATGCGTGCCCTTCGTGCCAGCAATCGTAATCGGTGACCATGGCGATGGTGACGTAACAAATCTCAGCTTCACGCGCCAGCTTGGCCTCTTGCAGGTTGGTCATCCCGATCACGTCAAAACCCCATGAGCGGTATACATTCGACTCCGCTTTCGTTGAAAACGCCGGCCCTTCCATACACAGATAGGTACCTCCTCGTTTCGCGTTGACGCCCGCTGTCGTACACGCGCTCGCCGCAACCTGCGATAGGCCCGGGCAAATCGGATCCCCAAACCCGATATGCGCGACCAGGCCATCGCCGAAGAACGTAGAGATGCGGCCGCGCGTGCGGTCGAAGAACTGGTCCGGGATTACAAAATCGAGCGGCTTGTGTTCTTCTTTCAGAGAACCAACGGCGCTCAAAGAAAGAATGCGATCCACTCCCAGCAGCTTGAAGCCGAAAATATTCGCCCGGTAGTTCAGTTCCGAAGGTGAGTAGCGGTGCCCTTTGCCGTGACGCGCCAGGAACGCTACCCGTTTGCCCGCCAATGTCCCCACAATGTAAGGATCGGAAGGGTCGCCGAACGGCGTGGATACCTTCTCCTCTTTCTCTGCGCTAAAACCCGGCATGGAATACAACCCGCTGCCGCCAATAATGCCGATGACCGACTG
>CAXSIG010000669.1:1707-3428 GCA_964237255.1 uncultured Bryobacteraceae bacterium | reverse complement strand
AGCCAAAGCACGGCCGAGGCCGATGGCGACCCCATTCACGCGATGTTGCGAGCGAGCGGCGTCAATTACGACGGCAAGAGCAACGGCATCACCGCGCCCAATGGCGTAGCACAGGCCGATCTGATCGCCGAAACCTATCGCCGCCATGGCGTTTCCGCGGCCGGCATCGAGCACGTAGTCGCGCACGGAACGGGCACGCGGCTTGGCGATCCCGTGGAGGCTCAAGCCCTGCATGATGCGTTCCGCCAGTTTACAGACCGGAAAGGCTCTTGTGCGCTGACCTCAGCCAAGAGCAACCTGGGCCATACTTTCGCGGCTTCTGGTCTGGTGAGCGTGATTGCGCTTGTCGAGGGAATGAAGCATAGCGTGATACCCGCCTCGTTGCACTGCGAGCGGGAGAACGCCTTCATGCCTTGGGACGAGAGCGCGCTTTACGTCAACAAAGAGCGCCGCGCCTGGCCTGCCTCTGTGGGCCAGACCCGGCTGGGAGCGGTCAGCGCGTTTGGCATGAGTGGGACGAACGCTCACGTCGTAATTGAGGAAGCTCCCGCCGCGTTGGCCTCGGGACCTCTTCTTCCAACTTACGTACTGCCGCTTTCCGCCAAAACCCCGGAGGCGCTCCGAGAGATGGCTGCGAATTTGGCCCGCATGCTTGATGATTCGAGCTTTGCCACGGGGCAGCTCGCCGGGCTTGCGTATACGCTGCAAGAAGGACGGCACACCTTCGCGCATCGTTTGGCGGTTGTGGTCCGGGATGGGGCGCATGCGGCCGAGATCTTAAGGGCTTATGCTTCAGGCACGAACAGGGACGGCCTTATGACGGGCGCAGTGGCTCGCGACTTTGTCGAACAAAAGGCCATCCGGCGCATGTTTGAGGGCCTGGTTACACAAGTCGATTCTGCCCCGGATCTGTATGCCGAAAAACTTGCGGCGCTCGCGGCCTTCTTTTGCCAGGGGTATGAGATCCCATGGGTCAAATTGTATGGAAGCCGGGCGCCGCGGAAGGTTGCGGCCCCCGGGTATCCATTTGCCCGTGAAATCTATTGGTCGGCGCCGGGAAGCGGGGGCATCGCCGATTCGGCCGAGATATCCTTGACACCCGCGGGCTTCGCTCTGTGCCGCGCGATGCCGCAGGTTCGCGAAGATGGTTCTCTGGCGAATCGCGCAGTCGATTACGTGCCCATTCAATTTGGGGAAGCGGGGCTTGAACCGTGGAAGCAGCGAGGCATTTATGTCGTTTGCGGACCTCGCGACGGGATCGTTGCTGCGTGGGGAACTCATGTAAAGGCCCGCGTAGATGTCCAGGTCGTATGGCTCAATGCCGATCTTGAGCGAGGCGCTTTGGAGACCGCTGTTGCGGACGTGCAGACAGCAGAAGGAACACTGCATGGCCTTATCTACACGGGTTCCGATCCAGCGTGGATACAGGCCGTTGAGGACGTTGCCAAGCGTTTTTGCGCAGGCTTCGCGATCCTGCTCGGACACAGGTTTCCTCTCGTTTCACCGGAGCTAAAGAAGTTCTTTTTCCTGAAGCCCACTTCCGGGAGCGAGGCGGCGTGGACTACGGTCGCGCCGGATCGCGGGGAGTGTCCTCTGGCCGATGAAGTCGCCCTCCCGGAGGGCCGCGTCGAGCAGTTGGTGCGGCACGATCTCGTACAAGCGCGCCACATTGAGCGTCTCGTGGCTGACGTGGTGTGGACGACGCTGTTGGAGATGGGCGT
>CAXSIG010000669.1:0-1697 GCA_964237255.1 uncultured Bryobacteraceae bacterium | reverse complement strand
CAGGAGACTGCCACGCGTATGGCCGATGCGTACGCGCCGATTGCTCCGCTGTATCACCGCTGGCTGGACGATCTCGCGGCGACCTTTGGGAAGCAGGGGCGGCTCGTCCGCGAAGGTGATCGCGTGACGGCTTTGGCGGAGGTGCAGCCTCTGGCCCGTGTGTGGAAAACGTGGGAACAGGCGAAAGACCAATGGGATCAGAAAGCCGCGGTCACGCTGGTGGAAACGTGCCTCCGCGCGTTGCCGCGGATTCTAACCGGGCATCAACCCGCGGAAGAGATTCTGTTTCCGCAGTCTTCCGTGGACCTAGTCGAGGATGCGCACAAGGGAAGTCCGGTCGCCGATCTTTATCACGAGATTCTGGCAGAGTCTTTGATTGCGAATCTTAAGCAACGCATCGCGATGGATCCCACGACAAGGGTCCGCATTCTCGAGGTTGGGGCCGGAACAGGCGCAACGACGGCTACGCTGCTCAACAGGCTATCGGCGCATGCGGCGAATATCGAGGAGTATCTGTACACGGATGTCTCCAAAGCATTTTTGTTTCATGCCGAGGAGAAGTACCAGCCCTCGTATGCCTTTGTTCGAACGGCGATCTTCGACGTGGAACGGCCGCTCGAAGGTCAGCATATCGCGGTGGGCCGCTTTGACTATGTAGTGGCGGCCAATGTCTTACATGCAACCCGCCGAATTCGTGAAACGCTTCGCAACGTGAAGGCTGCGCTGGCTCAAGGCGGCCTGCTATTCCTGAATGAGCTGGCGGGCAAGTTCCTGATGTCGGATGTAACGTTTGGCTTACTGAAAGGTTGGTGGGCGCATCAAGACACCGCGTTGCGCATACCCGGATCGCCGGGATTGTTTCCGGACGTCTGGGCGCGGGTGCTGAAGGAAGAAGGGTTTTCGGCCGTTGTGTTTCCCGCGGCTCAGTCCCATGTTCTGGGTCAACAGGTTGTCATTGCGCGGAGCGATGGCGCAATTCGGCAAGTGAGTGCTGCCGTTGGTCAACTTCCGGCCGCGGCGCAGCCTGAAGTCGAAGCCACGCCCGATATGGCTGAGCTTCGGGGCCGCGCGGTTGCGTACTTCCAGAGCCTGTTCAGCGAAGTCCTGCGCATGGACGCGAGGAAGATCGACCCACAGGAGCCACTCGGAACGTATGGTTTAGACTCGCTCCTGATTGCGGGCGCTAATCAGCGCCTTAAGCATGCGTTTGGCGATATGGGCAGCGCGTTGTTGTTCAAGTTCCAAACTCTAGATGCGCTGGCCGGGCATTTCACAGAGACTTGCACCGATCAACTCGCGCGGGTCGTGGGCGCGATCCGGCCTGAAAAGACTGTGTCCAGACAGAGCGCACAGGAGCAACCCCGAGATCAAAGCAGGTCCGCAATCGGGGATATCGCGATTGTCGGGATAAATGGTCGCTACCCCAAGGTCGAAGACTTGGCGGCATACTGGAAAGTCTTGCGCGATGGCGTAGATTGCGTCGAAGCAATGCCTCAAGGCCGATGGCCGCTCGAAGGATTCTTCGAGCCGGATAAAGGGAAAGCCGTTTCCGAGGGCAAGAGCTATACGACCCGAGGCGGTTGGCTCGACGGCGTGGACGAGTTCGACCGCATAGTCGATCTCACCGGCGCGCAACGCGGTGATGACCGCAGGGGTGCCGCGGTAAGGGATGTGTTTCACGTCGATGCCGGTCGCCT
>CAXSIG010000668.1:0-3428 GCA_964237255.1 uncultured Bryobacteraceae bacterium | reverse complement strand
GAGTTTAGGAACGCATCCGCTATCTCATCGACATACCAATCGGGCTTAAAATTTCCCGGGAATAGGTAATGAGATTCAACGCGCCGAAAGTCTGATTTCCCATCGGCATAATTTTCGTTTAGTCAGGTCCAGAAATCAGCGTCAGGAAAATGCTAGAGAAGCAACTTGTCATATTTCGACGACAATGATCCGGCAAATAAAGCCAACAGATTAGATTGCTCGGTTTCGGCGATCACTCACCCTTCTCCCCGGCCGGCTTGCTGGACACGAAGCCTTTTGCAATGAATTCCTGAATCGCGCTGGCTGGAATGAGATACCGACGACCGATCTTGGTGGCCGGAAGCTTACCCTCGCGAACAAAACGGCGAGCCGTGTCGAGATGCAGTCGAAGTTTCTTCGCGGCTTCTTCCACGGTCAGAAGATGCTCATCCATCAATCATAGTGTGCCACATATCATCCGGTAAAAACATGACAAAAGTTTATATTACTTGTTGACAATGGTTGTTTATACTTGATATTACTTGATTCGTAAGCCGATTAAAACAATCTCAGGAGGAAGCAATGTCCCAAACCCAACCCGCCGCGGAAGAGAGCGATAAAGCCACAAGCGCGGCAAAGCTGTTTGTATTACCCGGTGAGCGCCGCCCGCGTCCGACTACCGTTCGCATTCGCGTCAGTAGTTCCGGTCCGGCCGTTCTGAAGTTCACCGTAACAGCCGCTTAGCGCGGTAAATCGACCAAGGAGAAACGTTCATGCCATCGAAAGCCCGAAGTGTGTCTAAGAAAGCCGCCGCCAACAGACCGCCCGTTGCCGCCACGCCGAATCCGCAACCAGAGCCATGCTCCCCCAGCGAGTTCTCAACCTTCGCGAAGGAATGGCGCGAGAAGGTGAACAAAGAACTCCAGGGATACTTCAATGGATTCCTGGACGACGGAACGCCGGAAGAGAAAGCATTCCTGAACGAGACATTCTTAATCTGGGAAGGCCAACACGGCAAACCAGGAGTGAGGAGCTTCAAGGATCACGAAGTTCCGTTGTTTACTGCTCTCTCTGAAGCGGTCAACGGCCGCTATATGGTTTCAGTGGATAGCCGAGAAATGCAGGAGGAAGTCGAAAACTTCATTACGAAGAAGCTGGAAGCCGGATGGAAGCAGCCGAAGCAGAGTTATTCCTGGAGAGAGCCAGAAGACGTTACCATGGCGCGCATTCGGAAACTACTCCTTCGTCACGTGGACTACTTCTCCTACAACTGCCGCCAAGAAGACATGAACTTCCTGATCGACGCCCTGGAGCAATGGGAAACGATCGTCAACAACGCCGAATTAAACAAGGGAACCAAGCATCACATGGCTGCCGCGGCTGAGATTTAACTGGAAGTGAACCGGAAATGGGAGGAGCGAATGCGGAAGTATGAAAGCGAGGAAGCGGCCCGTCGTGTCAGCTAACCTACCGCAACCTGGCGCCACTCCATCCCTGCAGCTGCTCAAAGAAGTCCGCATCCTCACACGCGAGTGCCGCACGCTAAAGAAGATTGTCGGCGATCTGAACCGCCGGCTGATTCGTTTGGAGAAGGAGAAGCCCGATGCCGACCAGTAGCCAGACGATCCAGCTCCGCGCCCATGACAATCGACCCTTAGACCGCGCCGAACTTCAGCGGTCTTTCGCGGAGTTCCTGCAGAAAGCTGATGCCGGTGAACTGCGTACGCTCAGCGGCATCTTGGGGCGCTACCTGACTATGAAGCCCAGAGCACAGAGCAACGCGGGACGCGCTGTTTGGCGCAATTGTCGGGGAGTTCCGGGCTGTATTGAACGTCAAGAACGTTCCGGGAAGCTGAACCTAATTGGGCGTGCAATTACAATGCAGTGTTCGCATCGCCATTCCGATAGCGTGCAACCGTGCGATTAACCTCGCCTTCAGTTTTGGGTCGGTCGTGTCTTCCAATTCATCGATTACATTTTGGAGTTCCTCGCACAGACCACCACACATCGCGTTCGGTTTCGGGAACGCCGCGTTCACGATCTTCTCGATCTCTTCGTGAGTTGGTAACGGCTTCTTGGTGTCGGAATGCTTCTTTGATTTCGTTTCGTCGGACATTTTTCTTGCCTCCGAGACCATAGTGATTTCGCAAGTGAAAACGTTTCGTCTTGCGCCCCACAATTACGCGCCCGCCCTAACGCGTCGGGAACGTGCCAGCACCGCGCGGTAGCATTAACAACGTGAAAAGCGTTTTCCGCGCCTTCCTATTGCTGTGCGTTTTGCTTATTGCAAGTGGAAAGTATAAAGCTCTCGAACAGTTTGCCTCAGATCATTTCTGGCGTCTGCCGTTCTGATTGTGGCGGAGTTCCCGGGAGTGCTGGAAGTGGAGAATGGGCCGGACTAGGTGAAAACTGCGATATGCTCTCACGATGACTGAAACGAAAGATCGCAGATGGCTGATGTTAGGGCCTTTGATCATGCCGCTATTTTTCGGCTTAATCGGGCTAGATAAGGTTTCGAAATCACCCGGTTTCGCGGCAATGCGGACAGTGGACGCCGTTCAATTTCTTGGCTGTGGCGCTTGCTTTGGGGCGGTTATTACCGGCGTTATCTTCGCGATTGTAAGACCGCGAAGGATGGCCGCAGTCATAAAAACGGAACGGAATCAGTCTCTGGTAGTCACGACTGAAACAATTCTCGAAGATTGTAATACGCCTTTTTTGCGGCGGGGTTGGCTTAAAACCCTTATCGTCGTCTTTACTGCCTCCGTGATCTTTACGGTCCTGTCGCGATTCGGAGGCTTCAGCAAACAACAGCTTTTCCAAGTAGCCACAATAGTCGCCGCGATCACAACGACGGGGTTGGCAGCTTTTCAGTGGCGAGCTGCGCGACACGAGACGTCTTTCGACAAATACTATGATCGTCTGGAGCGAGCAAACACGTCCTTCAACGTTCACTCGGTGCACCTTAAAAAAGATGAGCCCGCAGACCCTTCCGGAGATCTTTCCAAGCATCCCATTGCGCGTCACAACTTCACCATGTTTGTTTTCGCGGAGTTGGACAATCTTGAATATGCACTTGAGAAATTCAAGCTTGGCTACATCCGTCGCGAACTTGTTGAACGAGCAATCCGCACCTTTAGTTCCCGATGTGTCGAAAATCAATCGTTTCGAGAAGAATGTACCGTCTGGATAGGAACTGACGCCGATAACGAAGGAAGAGCCAAAGGGTACCATGACACAACCAGAGATGCCGTCCGCCGAATCGTCACATCTCTCGACACGGATCGCCCTTCGTGAAAGCGTTAGTTGTATGCCGCCGCACGCTGGATTCTTGCCAGATACAGCCCGTCGCCGGTTCTGCCGGCCTGCCAGTGGAGTTGACGCGGCCTATAAAGGTCCACGGAAATTTCGCCGATTGAATAGGCATGCACCGTATTGCCCTTCTGCTG
>CAXSIG010000667.1:0-3434 GCA_964237255.1 uncultured Bryobacteraceae bacterium | reverse complement strand
TGTCGGAGGCGTTATCCCTTTGGTGGGTTTTGCGATGCTGGAAGAGGAAGAAAGCAAGCCGTTTTTTCGGCGCGCGATCGAACACGGTATTAACTTTTTCGATACAGCCGACATTTACTCGCTCGGGGTAAGTGAAGAGATTACCGGTAAGGCGCTGAAGGAATTCGGGCCCGGCCGCGACAAACTGGTAATCGCGACCAAAGTCTTCAACGCAATGGGAGATGATCCCAACCTGCGTGGGCTGTCGCGGAAGCACATTCATCACGCCATTGACGACTCCCTGCGGCGGCTTGGGACAGACTACGTGGATTTATATCAGATCCATCGCTTCGATCACGAAACGCCGATCGAAGAAACACTTGAGGCGCTGGATCAGGTGGTGCGTCAAGGCAAAGCGCTGTATATCGGGGCGTCGTCCATGTATGCGTGGCAGTTCGGGAAGATGCTGGCGAAGTCGCGGGAACTTGGCCTAGCACGCTTCGCCACGATGCAAAACCACTACAACCTGATCTATCGCGAAGAGGAACGCGAGATGTTGCCCCTTTGTCGCGAAGAAGGCATCGGCCTCATTCCCTGGAGTCCGCTCGCGCGTGGGTTTCTGGCTGGCAATCGCGCCAAGGAGGATCACGGCGAGACAGTTCGGGCGAAGACGGACGACTATGCTCAGAAGATGTATTACCAACCATCGGACTTCACGGTGGTGGATCGCGTTACTGAGATCGCGAAACAGCATGGCGTACCGAACGCACAGGTCGCTCTGGCTTGGGTGCTGGCCCAACCTGGCATCACCGCGCCGATCGTAGGCGCAAGCAAGATGAACCAACTGGATGAAGCCGTTGCCGCTCTCGATCTGAAACTCAGCCCCGAGGATTTACAACAGTTGGCCGAGCCGTATCAGCCGCACGCGATTCTAGGGCACTCGTAACAGCCGCGGTTACCAGATCAGCTTTCCGCCGAACTGGATATTGCGGTTTTCGACAGATGTGGAAGTGATGTTTCCGAACGAACTTGTCCCTACTACGGGGAAGACGAACGTAGCGTTCGGATTGCTGAATTCCGGCGAGTTCGTTACGTTGAACGCCTCGGCGCGGAACTCGAAGCGCAGACGCTCTTTGATTTGAAAGTTCTTGAAGAGGGAAAAATCTGTCGTGAACAAATGCGGTCCGCGCAGCAGATTTCGTCCTGCATTTCCGTAGGTGTATTGCGCGGGCACGGCAAACGCGGCGGGGTTGATGCATTGATACAAATGGCCATCGCCGCAGCTGGAGGTAGCAGTTCCTACAGCATTGGGCCGGTTTGTTCCACCGGAGCTGGTGTTCGCCGTATCCGTTCCGTAAGTCACGTTGAACGGCAAACCGGATTGCATAGTGCTGATGCCGTTGACCTGCCATCCGCCCAAAGCGGTGTGTAGTGCGCGGTTTCCGCCTTTGAAGAAGGGAAGCTCATAGCTGTAGGTTGCGACAAACCGGTGCCGGATGTCCCAGTTTGAGTTGCCGTAATCGGCGTGCCAGTTGTAAGGATTCAGAGGCGCGCCGCCATTGTTCGAATCGCTTGAGACATCCAGGCTGTGCGCCCACGTGTAGCTCGCCAAGAAAGAAAGACCATGGGAGAACCGCTGACGCAACACGAAACTTAAGCCGTCATAATTCGAAATTTCGTCGTTCTGAATGGTTCGAATCTGACCGAACAATTGATTTGGACGCCGTGACTGCACAGTTCCAGGGCCTGGAAGGTACGGTGTGTTGTTGTAATAGCTGCGATCCAGATGGACGCTATGCGATCCCAGATACTCCGCTTCCAGCCCCGAGTTTCGCCATAGCTCACGGGCTACCGTAAAGCTCCACTGATTCATGTAGGCGCTCGGTAAGTTCCAGTTATCTGTGATGATGTTCGGCGTGGGCGACGCCGTTCCCGCGGTACCGGCCGTTGGGTTGGCCAGCGTAATTAAAGTGGGAGCCGTGGCTCCCGCCGCCGGAACATAGGTCGGTGGATTCGTATAAGTCGTAGCCGTGGTAAACGGCGGATTTGTGTTCAAAAAGGTGAAGCTGTTCGTTTGGTTTGGGTTGTAGTAGATACCATATCCGGCGCGGATTACTGTCTTATCGGTGACGCGGTAGGCAAGCCCGATGCGGGGCGCGAAGTCCTTGTGATTCGGGTTGATGAAATGAAATCCCGGAACAGGTGCGTTCGCCGGGACAATCGCGGTTTGTTGCGGATTCAACTCAGTGGCATTTCCGTTCACCGTGTACGGGACCGTCGGCAGCTCATAACGAATCCCATAGTTGACAGTCAGTTTTCGAGTGGCTTGCCAGTTGTCCAGAACGAAGAAACCATCGCGCCACTCGGCGACCACGCCTTTTACCTGAGGCGCGGGCGTAACCAGGTTAGCGGGCAATCCTAACAGGAAATCCGCGGGAGCGTAACCCGTGTATTGGCCGCTGAAGGTGAACGTTCCGCGGGGGCTGTTCGTGGCTGCGCGACCTGTTGTAAGCTTCCGAAACTCCAGTCCCGCGATGATCGTGTGCACGCCCTTGTTCCAGCTAATCTGATCCGTTCCCTGATAGGTTTTATCGTCTTGATACCAATTCGATGAAGCGTTGCCTAAGCCAGTGAAGCTGCTGATTGCGAAATCCGGGATGCCCGGGTTCGCCGCAGTCACGTCCGCCGTAAAACCGGGGATGCCTAAAGCGGAACCGGCATTGGTGATCCCATGGGTTTGAAAGTAGTTGAGTGTTGCCGTGTTGAAGTATTGGCGTCCAAAGCGAAGATCGTTCACGACCGTCGGCGTGAATGTGTGTGTATAGCCAATATCGAAGTTGCTGAGATAAACGGGGGTGGTGCTCGCGCTGGTCGGATTAGCCGATCCCGCGAATAAAGCCTCATCCTGCCGCTGATACCGGAAAAACACGCGTGCCTTGTCGCCGAACGTCTGATCGATACGGTCTACGGTCTGATCCGTATTGTTATTGTTCTGAATGGTCGCGTTCAGGTTGCTGAAAATTGCATTCGGATTAGTCGCGACCGGGTAATACTTCTGAAGTGCAAGTGCCTGCGGCGAGAGGCGCGACACAGGAATGATATTGCCGGGGAACTGAACCCCGGTCTGAGGGTCTTTGACCACAGTGGTGGTTTGCGAAAAGTTTCCCTGGAACATTTGCGGAGTCAAGATGTTGGCCAGCTGAGGCGCGGAGCGGATCTGCCTCAGGGCTTCGTAAGACCCCATGAAAAACGTTTTGTTTCTGCCGTTATAGAGCTTGGGAATAATAACAGGCCCATCCAATTCGAAGCCGAATTGATTCTGGCGAAGTGGATTTTTGTGCGCCGTCGGACTGAGAAAAAAGTTACGGGCGTTGAATTTATCGTTTTGCACAAACTCGACCAGCGCGCCATGCAACTGATTGGTTCCGCTTTTGGTAATCATGTTGATGTGCACA
>CAXSIG010000666.1:0-3439 GCA_964237255.1 uncultured Bryobacteraceae bacterium | reverse complement strand
CCGCATCTGCTCGTGACACAGGGTCGGCAGTTGGGCGGCGAGGGGGATCTTCGCGGTTATTCGAGGGCAGGAAGCTCAACAACTCGCGAATCATCTGAATACATTCGGTGTCTGTCGCAGCTTTGAAGTGGCCCACACCGCTGACCGAGTTATGCGTGTCTGCCCCGCCCAGCTTCTCCTTCGTGACATCCTCATGCGTTACAGTCTTCAGAACATCCGGCCCTGTCACGAACATGTAGCTGGTGCGGTCCACCATAAACACGAAATCGGTGATGGCCGGGCTGTAGACTGCGCCGCCCGCGCAGGGCCCCATGATTGCGGAAATCTGAGGCACCACTCCGCTGGCCAGAGTGTTGCGTAAAAAAATGTCTGCGTAACCGGCAAGAGAGACGACGCCCTCCTGAATGCGCGCGCCTCCCGAATCGTTGAGGCCGATGACCGGCGCCCCGGTCTTCAGCGCAAGGTCCATCACCTTGCAAATCTTCTGCGCGTTGGTTTCGGAAAGTGACCCGCCCAGCACCGTAAAGTCTTGGGCAAAGGCGTAAACCAAACGTCCATCCACTTGGCCGTACCCTGTAATCAAACCGTCACCGGGGACAATCTGATCCTCCAGTCCGAAGTTTCGAGAGCGGTGGGTGACCAGCTTATCCACCTCTTCAAACGTGTCTTCATCCAAAAGAAGCTCAATCCGCTCCCGCGCGGAAAGCTTGCCTTCGCGATGCTGCCGTTCGCGACGTTCCGGCCCGCCTCCTTCTTCGGCGGCCTGATGGCGGCGGCGCAGTTCGTCAACGCGAGTCACATCGTCATTGTAGGCAGTCGCAACTGGTTCAAGCGAAGCGTAGACTGGAGTTGTGGCGGAACGTTGCAGTTGCGGAACAGTTCAGGTGGAGGATGCGGCGTTCTGTCATCGCTGCGGAAAACCACAACGCGAGTTGGCGCCGGAGGTAATAGAACCGGAAGTGCCCGCGGCTGCCGCCGCGCTTGTCCCGGACGAGTTGATGCGGCCACCCGCGCCCGCGCCTCCGGTTAGCTTCACGAACTCTGTTGCGGTGCGGGTCGGCTTTCTAACCGCTAGCATCTCTTCCATTCTGATCGAGACACCCGTGCTGGGTCTGTTGTTCATGGTGTGGTCGGCGCTGGCGGGATATTTCTCGGTGGTCCTGTATCGAAAACGTACCGGTGAAAAACTTAGCGTGCGCGAGGGCGCGAAACTGGGCTGGATCACGGGCATCCTGAATTCATTGATCGTGATGGTGTTCTTCACTCTGAACGTCGTCATCATGAACTCTGAGCCGATCACTCAGTATCATGAAAAGCTGAAGGAATTGCGCGCCGCGGATCCGAACAGTTATGCCGCTATCGGTTCTGTGATTGAGAGCCCCTATTTCATAGCTGGCACGCTCCTGATTCTGTTCTTCCTGTTTGTCGCGATACTGACAGTGTTCGGAATCACTGGGGGCGCCCTGAGCGCCAGAATGGCCCGGAAGCAAGAAGCGCCTCATACGAATTAAGCGCGGATTGGGCGATTGCATCCCATCCGAATCGAGTGCGGGCTTGCGCCAGTCCTCGCTCCGCCAAACGGCTTCGTTGTGATGGATCGAGAAGCAGTTCCGTAACTGCCGAGGAGAAGCCGCTTCCAAGATCGCGCACCAGCAGGTCGCGTCCGTCTATTAGTTCCAGTCCCGCGCAACCCACGGGCGTGCTTACCACCGGGCGCTCGCAAGAAAGTGCTTCCATCAGCTTGATGTTTGTCCCCGCGGATACCGGCAGCGGCACCACAACGAGGGCCGCCGAACTGTATAGCGGAAGCAGGTCGGCCACAAAACCCTGGACGGTAATGCGGCGGTCGACGTCCCGCGATCCTGGCCAATGAGCGAGGTGATCGGGCCCGCCCACCACTTGCAGGGTCGCTTCGGGAACGGCTTTCCAAACTTCAGGCATAATGCGTGACCGAAGTTCCTCGAACGCCAGGTAATTCGGCAAGTGACGAAAGGACCCGACGTAGAGAATTTCTCGTGAACTTGGATCCATGGGAGGGCATCGGAAGCGCTCCAAATCGACACCGTTCGGCACAACTACCGTTCGCTCATCCGGACTTCCTTCGGCAATGGCTTGGCCGCGATCGAACGGCGACATCGTCCAAATCGATCCGAATCTTCCGAATCGTTCGCGCTCAAAAGCGAGCCATCGCTCATATTCCTTGTTCTTCGCCAACTGCCGGTACAACATAAACGTAAGGTCGTGCTCTACCAAAATAGCGGGCGTATCGGGCTTCGCTTCGCGATATCCGGCCAGTTGCGTGTACTCCAACTGCAAAATATCCGCAGGAAGCGTGCGGATAAGTTCGCGCATGGTGGACGATTCATATCCGTTCACTTGTTTCGGCAGGGAAGGATCATTATGCTTCTCATCGACATCCACCACGTACACTTCGCGAAACACCTCATGCAGCTTGTCGTAATAAACCGTGTCTGTTTTTTCGCGAAAGCAGGCGAGCGTGAAGTCGACTCGATCCGAAAGCGAGCGGCAGAGATTCCAGATGCGGACCGGGCCGCCGTGTGACAACGGGAACGGAAGGTATGGCGAGACCAGCAGTACGCGCGGGAGCCCACGAAAGCCCGGACCCGCGGCAATTGACCGCGCCACATTGCCGCGGCTGAGCTGTCTCTCTTGAGGAGCCAGGACCCGAAGATCGGGCTCGTCGAGGACCGTCTTAACGAACTCGGCCTCATCGTAAGGAACTGCCGCGAGTTCGGTTGGCGCCGCGCCTCCACCAACCGAATAGCTATGCCATCCCGCAGCCGCCGCTTGGTGGAATAGAACGAACCAATTCGAACCGAACGAGGACAAAGACGGAATACCGAGCGCCCGTAGCTTAGAGGCATCCACAAGCATCGCGGGCGAGACAGGCGCGTGTACCCGAGCCGCTTCTCCGCGTTGCAGTGCGCGAAATGGGGCAGTCGCAAAGAGCAGCTTGCGCCAACTCCTCACCGCATGTTGCCGCGCTGCCACAATCGTGTTTGCATCATTGAAGAGAGCAAGCAAGTCGTCGGGCGTCGATGCGTCGTCTTCGCGCTGAAAGAAAACATAGCGTCCTTTTAAACCGGCGATTTTCGTCGCGTTCCATTCGCGTCCGCGGTATCGATACGCGGCAATGCCCTCGCCCCAAGGCTGACCGTCAATCGCTAAATGCTGGGTGCCCTGAACGCGACGGAACAAAGCCCGCGAGAGCGCCGAATTCCATTGAGCGAAAAACGCGAATACCTTGAGAGCTGAACCTAAGGCGATCTCTCCGCCTCGCACACGTATACCGCGCAGAACCCGTAGGAAGGCAACAGCAGCGTAACGCGAAACCGCTCCCGGCGTTCCCGCGAAAAAGTCGCCGTCATTCGTACGGACCAGAACGCGAAAAAAAGGGACGGTAAACGGCGCAAGCTTG
>CAXSIG010000665.1:0-3448 GCA_964237255.1 uncultured Bryobacteraceae bacterium | reverse complement strand
TTGATCAACACCTTTGCCTATTTCATGGTCGAGAGCCCGCCGGACATGCCCCACGTGCGCGCCAAACGCCAGGCAGCGGTGGATCGGGTCGAAGAAGATATGGCGGGGACCGGGCAGCGGTGGGAATCCGACTGGCTACCGGAGATTCGGGAACACCTCGCTTTCTGGGATGCATACGATCTCAACGGGGCCGACTATGACTCCCTGGCCGCGCATCTGGACGAAACGCAACAGCGATTGGTGCGGGCATGGGAGATTCACTTCCTGCTGATTAACCCCGTCCTGCTGGCCTTGCATCTCTACGAGGAAATGCATCAGGATCTTTTTCCAGGGGTGCCAGCCCTAGCGGCCCATGATCTCCTGCTGGGGTTCGAGAACAAAACGGTGGAAGGCAATCGCTATCTGGCGGCGCTGATTGATCATGCAAGAAACAACGAAGACGCGCGGCAGGCTTTTAATTTCGAGACCAGTGAAGCCGTTATAGCCGCGTTACTGACAACATTGCCCGGACAGGCCTTTTACAAAGAGTTGCAGGCGTACCTGGGCTTGTATGGGCAACGCAGTAACGGTCAGACGTTACATATGCCCACGTGGCTAGAGGAGCCTGGTCCGGTTTTTAAGCAGATTCGAACGGGGCTGGCCGGGAGCAAACGCTCAGTGACCTCGCTCAACACACTGGCAGCTCACCGCGAGGAGCATCTGGCGCGAATCAGACGGGAATTATCCGAACATCCGGCGTTTATCGTGGAAAAGTTTGAGCAACTGCTAAGTTGTGCGCAAACGGCGCAGCGGCTTTCCGAGGATCATAATTACTGGATCGATATCCAGGTAACAGCTCGGATTCGGCGTATGTGCCTCGCCAACGCCCGGCGTTTGGTTGCCAAGGAAAAGCTCGACAACGAAGGGTATGTCTTCTACCTTACCGTGGACGAACTGCGTCAGGCGGCACGCGGATTGGTTTTCGACGGAGTACGGGAGAGAATTTTGGAGCGGCGGGCGGAGGCGTTCCGGTTTGAGTCGCAGGTCCCGCCACCCGTCCTGGGAATACCGCCCTCTCCGCAAGAAATGGCTGCCCACGACAATGCGCTGGCGCGCGCATACGGCAAAATGGCCGGAGGCCAAGTCGCTTCGGGAGACGATAGCGATAAACGCGTCTTGCGCGGCTTCGGGGTTTCGTCCGGCAAGGCTCGGGGGCCGGTGAAGGTGGCGGTCGATCTCGAGGATGCCGCGATGCGGCTGGCCCCAGGGGATGTGTTGGTCACGGCGATGATCACGTCTTTTTGGGTTCCGCTTTTTCCGGGGATCGCCGGGTTGGTCACTCTGCGCGGAGGGATGTTAAGCCATGGTGCGGTGGTAGCTCGGGAACATGGCTTGCCCGCCATTAGCGGCGTCGAGGGTGCGATGAGTTCTCTACGAGACGGCGATTGGGTCGAACTGGATGCGGATGCCGGTGAGATTCGGGTGCTTGACACGGGAGAAAGCGCGCCGCAGCTGGTCGATGCAAGGCAGTAATTTGATTGAAGCTGGCGACCCGTCGGCCGCGCAGGTGTCGCTGGTTGGCGGTAAAGCAGCCGGGTTGGCGCATTTGCAGGCAGCTGGATTAACCGTGCCCCCCTGGTTCTGCCTTTCGTCGGAAGCTTTTCGGGAATTCTTGGCCGTACATGGTTGGAGCGCCGACGCGTTAATGCGGGCTAGCGACGGGGAAAGGCAGGTGGCGCTTGCCGCGCTGAGCGCTTCACCTATTTCCGGGACGTGGGTTGAGCCATTTCGCGAAGGTGTGCGCGCCATGCTGGAGTTCAGCGGGGCCGTGGCAGTTCGCTCGTCGGGCAATGTCGAAGACAGCGCGCACGCTGCGTTTGCCGGCCAATTCAGGACGGAGCTTGGTCTGACGCATGTGAATGCGGCGTGCGCAGCGGTCGTCGCATGCTGGCTCTCACTGTTCGCCCCTCACGCGATGCGCTATGCGACAGAAATGGAATGCCAGAGCAACCTGGCGATGGCTGTGGTCGTACAACAGTTCGTGCCCGCCGATGTCGCCGGAGTGTTGTTCACCGTGAACCCCACGAATCACGACCCGGACCAAGCCGTTCTGGAGGCGGTATTGGGCCTTGGCGAGGCGCTGGTGGCTGGACTTGTGATACCCGACCGGTTCACGGTTGCGCGCAATCGAGGTGTAGTCGTGGCTGAAATCGGCTCCAAGACCCATGGACTATACTGGAACGCCGTTGCAAAAAAAGTTGAACAGCGCGCGAATCCCCGCTATTTCTGCCGCCGCGCGGCTCTCTCGGAAGAGCGCGTTGCCGCCATAGCCGAGATTGGGTACGGCTATGAACAGCGCGCGGGACGCCCGCAGGACATCGAATGGGCCATCTATCAAAACCAGGTTTATATCCTGCAAGCCCGGGCGATAACGGTTTAATGAACTGAGATGAGTACGCAAACAGAGGATCGTAAACAGGCGCAGAAAGAAATAACGGCGTGGAATACCGCCCACAATGTTGGTACGCGCGTGGCGGTGAGGCATCACGATGGTGTCCAGGTTACACGGACGAAAGCGATGCTATTGTTCGAACGGCGGCCTGTCGTTTACTTGCAGGGATTTAATGGCTATTTCGATCTGGCGGACGTGCGCCCGGAGACGGAGGCCGCCGCCGTCGTCGAACCTGCCCAAGCGGTAGGTTTGCCGGTGGATGGAACGCTTGGGTTTATGTTCCCCGGGCAGGGATCACAAGAAGTGGGTATGGGCAAGGGTTTATTCGAGGCCTTCCCGGAGCTCACGCGAAATGCCGATGACATCCTGGGCTATTCGATTCGCCGGCTTTGCGTTGAAAATCCGGATGGGGTGCTTGGGCAGACCGAATTTACGCAGCCCGCCTTGTTCGTGGTGAATGCCTTATCGTATCTGCGGCGCATTCAGGATATGGGGCGCCGCCCGGGTTACCTGTTGGGCCACAGCCTGGGCGAATACAGCGCCCTATTTGCCGCCGAAGTCTTCGATTTTCCAACGGGGTTGCGGTTAGTGACAAAGCGGGGCGCACTCATGGCCGAAGCCAAAGGTGGCGGGATGGCTGCGGTAATCGGCATGGAAGCGCTCCGCGTGGCGGAGGTGCTGAAGCAGGAAGGCCTGGACAAAATCGATGTGGCTAATCACAACACCCCGGCACAGACCGTAATTTCAGGTCTCGCCGCGGATGTGCTGTCGGCGGAGCCGGTCTTTATTAGAGCGGGTGCGCGGGGCTTCATTCCACTGAAGGTAAGCGGGGCCTTTCATTCGCGCTATATGGCGGACGCCCGGCAGGCGTTACGCGCATTTATGGATACCTTGACGTTTTCCGCACCGCGTTTACCAGTGATTTCCAATGTGACTGCTTTACCTCATGAGGCGGATGCGATTCGCGATACACTTGGCCGGCAACTGGTTTCGCCCGTCCGATGGATGGACTCGATC
>CAXSIG010000664.1:3059-3455 GCA_964237255.1 uncultured Bryobacteraceae bacterium | reverse complement strand
ATCGCCGCCCGCGATTGCCTGCAACACATGTCCGCAGTCCTCGGCGGAACGGCACAGCGGGCCGATCTTGTCCAAGGTCCAGGACAGAGCCATCGCTCCGTGGCGGCTGACGAGTCCATAAGTGGGGCGTAGCCCCGTAACGCCGCAAAATGCCGCGGGTGTAAGGATCGAGCCGGATGTCTCTGAGCCGAGAGCAAACGGGACCAATCCCGCCGCGACCGCGGACCCGGACCCGCTCGACGATCCGCCCGACCAGTAGTCCGTGTTCCAAGGCGTCTTGCCCGGCCCGAAGAAGGACGCGCCGGTAATGCGATAACCGCCGCCGCCCGCCAGCTCCACCATGGCAAGCTTCCCGATGAGCAGCGCGCCGGTATTGTCGAGCTTGGTAAGTGCGGT
>CAXSIG010000664.1:1960-3049 GCA_964237255.1 uncultured Bryobacteraceae bacterium | reverse complement strand
CGCCAAACGGAATGCCCTGCGACGGGCCGCGAAACCGCTCGCGCTTGATATCGGCATCCACCAGCTTGGCGCTCTTCAACGCTTCCTTCTCAAGCGATAAAGCCAGCGCGTTGTAACGAGGTCCAAGCTTGCTCAGCCGTTCCGAAAATGCCTTGGTCAGCTCGACGGCCGAAAACTCGCCCGCGCGCAATTTCGCGCTGAGTTCCGTGACTGTGGCGAAGAAGATATCGTCGTTCATCGTCAGGGTTTGAACTGAAACGCCGGTTCCAGATCCATGGCAACGGGAACGTTCGCCAGCGCGTCGGCATTGCGTTTGGTTTGCGCGATCGATATAGCGTAGTAATCCGGTTGAGAAACAGGAGGCGTTTGCGCCACTACCAAGGCTGGCAACGCGGAAACAAGAAGCGTTCGGCGGGTGGGTTTCATGAGTGATGGTTCAGAGCTTCGGCTGCTGCTTTCTCCATTACACCGCGAGGAGCGGTCTCCCCGGTCCACAGCTCGAACTGTTTCACCGCCTGCTCGATGAACATCTCTACCCCCGGTATGACGGTCAGGCCCTGTTCCCGCGCCAATTGAAGCAGTCGTGTCTCTCGAGGGTTGTACACCATATCGAACACGATATCGGCGGGTATCCGGTCCGGAAAGAACGTTTCCTCAGTATGAGGAAACATGCCGAGGGGCGTGGTGTTGAGGAACACATCGAAGTCCGATTGTTGCGCGTCCTCACGCGCGATGGCCGAACCACCGCAAAAGCGTGCGAGAGACTTGGCCAGCTTCGCATCCCGGCCGGTGATGGTGACGCGCGCGCCGGCGTCCGCTAGCGCACAAGCCGCGCCTCGAGCGGCTCCGCCGTAACCGGCTATCAAGACGGTTGCGCCGTTTAGACGAAGGTGCCGGGACAATGGCGTAATCACGCCCGCGACATCCGTGTTCGTGCCGCGCCACTTGCCGGCCTTTCGATATACCGTGTTCACAGCGCCAATCCGTTTAGCCAACGGATCGATGGCATCGAGAAGTTTCGTGACCGCTTGCTTATGCGGAATGGTGACGCTGAATCCCGAAACCGGCAGGCTCGCCGCAACTTTCATC
>CAXSIG010000664.1:0-1950 GCA_964237255.1 uncultured Bryobacteraceae bacterium | reverse complement strand
AAGTCGAAGAAGTCTTTCAGTTGCTTCGGCTCCACCAGGAACGGAAGGTACACGCTGTCCATGCGCTTCGACTGAAACGCGCGATTGTGGACCGCGGGCGAGATGGAATGCTTTACGGGATTCGCGATCACGCCATACACCTTCGAAGCACGCGTGAGCCGGTCCACACGATAAAGACGCCTCATGGTTTCGGCGCGTAACTGTCCGGGAGCCGTCCCCTCCCCGGAACCTCCTGCGCCGTAAGTGAACGCGCTTCCCCAAGCGGGCGATAGAACGCGGCTGGCCAGGCCGGCTTCCCCCATCGCGAGAAAGAGTGACGGGATCTTCGCTTCTTGCCGAAGCAGTTGCAGGACCCGTCCGGCATCGGAATGCTTCAGAGCGGTGGTGACCAGCTTGTAGTAATCGGCAGGCACGCGATGAAGACGCTGAACAATCTTTTCGAGCGGCGGCGTCCGTTCAAAGTTGTGATAGCTGACCACCAGCTTGGCGACGGATCGAAGCGCGGCGACGGCGTCGGGCCGCTCCTCGCCTGTCTCCACCTCGATATCGAAAAGCTGCGCACCCGCGTTGATTGCGGCGCCTAGAATGTCGAGTTGCTCATCGGCGCTCCCGCTAAAATGTCCATGGTTCGCGTCGCGCCGGCATGTCGCGAGAACCCTGCACTCGGGGTGCGTGCGTAGAACTTTGCTGACAACCGCGATACCGCTTGCGGGGTCAGTCAGATTGTCCAGGCGAACTTCAAGAAACGTTTCGCCTGCTTCCACTTCGCGGCATGCCGCATCCAGCAACTGCTTCGGGTCCGAAAACCCGAGCGCCACACAGATCTTCGGAAGCGCGATGTTACGGGCGCGGGCCGGCATGAAGCGTGAGCGTCGTCCAATCCCGCAGTTCGGTCCGCGTATTTTTGTGTCCGGAAAGCCAGTCTTCGTGATGGAAGTTTCCGAAGTTGCCCTGTCCGTCTTCTTTGCGATCCAGATCGCCGACTGCGATGTTCAAACCGACGGTGGCGTCCGTGGTGGGCGAATAAAACCTCCCAGGCGCGATTTCGAGACACGGGTTGAAGCGCACTGCCCACTCGATGATGTACCCGTGACCTCCGGGTTTCGGTCTAGCGACGGCCTCTTGCGCGCCCGCGTCGATCCAGTTGCGATACGTGTCCCACGCTTCTCGCTTCGAGCGTGGCTCGCCTTCAAGCAGCCCTCCCGTGCCGATTCCGCCCTTGCGCGACTTCGTTAGATTGCAGACCATCTGCCACGACGATCCATTGCCCGCGGCGCTTTCCGTTCCGGTCCAGGAATTGCGCGCGTTAATCAGCAACTCCATTTCGTCGCCGAACCACGGGTAGCCTTGTCGCGTCAACTCGTGAGCTTTCGGATTCTCATCGGGGAGCCACCGCGGCGTGTCAATGCCGTAAAGTACGTCGTCGGTAACGTCGAAGGCAAAGTACAGATGCGTTCGGTCGTGCTTCACCCAACCTTGAAGTGACAAGTCTTTCACATCGGTTGTGCGAGAGAACTGCGGAGTCCAATCCAACGTGCCGACAATCGGTGTAGCGTCGGTCCATTCGCCGGGCGAAAGCACCCCGTCGAGTTTCGGAGTCGATCCGAGATATGCGTCTACGGCCAGGAACAACGCGGCCAAGATCACCGGCGTCGTTTGGCGGGAGCGGCTGCGGGAACGTTCACGCCCAAAGACTTGAGCGCGGCTTTGCTTTGCGCAGCGGCGGGGCTGGACGGAAATTGCGAGATGACCGCGTTAAACTCGCGAGCGGCCTCGTTGCGCTGGCCCAGTTGTATCAGGGCACGGCCCTTCATGTAATGCGCGTCCGGCGTTTTTGGATTGGTCGGAAAAGCCTCAAGAACCTGATCGAAATCTTTGACAGCAACATCGAGCTTCTGCTGTTGATAGTGAATCTGACCGATGTTGAACTGCGCATTCGGGCCCAGGTCG
>CAXSIG010000663.1:2949-3461 GCA_964237255.1 uncultured Bryobacteraceae bacterium | reverse complement strand
GAAAGCCTTTTGTAGTTCGGAAAATCGTGTACTCCAACTTAAACTCCGGCGCGCCGCTCGATTCAATCCACTCGATGAAGAACCATTTCAGATCCTCCCCGGAGACCTGTTCCGCCACTTTCCGAAAATCTTCTGTAATCGCGCTCTTCCAGGCGTATTGCTGAGCGAACTGCTTCAAGGTTTTGAAGAACTTCTCATCGCCGATGACATACCGAAGCATGTTCAACACTTGGGCGCCTTTGCTCGCGCTCAATGCCCACATCTCAGGCGAATAATCCTCTAAGCGAGCTTCCTGAATCACAGGAATATTGTCAACGGTGAGAGCCTCCACCGACGCCGCTTTCATCTGAGCCTCCAACGCGCTCGCGCCCGTTAAATGCTCGGCCCACAGAGCTTCGGAGTACGCTGCTAATCCGTTATCGATCCAAAGGTGGTTCCGCGTCCCCGCCGAAACTTGATTGCCCCACCACTGGCGAGATACTTCGTTGGAAAGAACGCGATGATTCACATCA
>CAXSIG010000663.1:0-2939 GCA_964237255.1 uncultured Bryobacteraceae bacterium | reverse complement strand
GCCTCCGTCTCGAATACGGTCAAGTTTGCGTACGGCGCGATGCCGAACAACCCAGTGAAATGATTCACGATCTTGGCCGTCTCCTCGCCATAGACGCGGTTCATGTTCGCTTCGGATCCGCGGAAATACAAATAAGTCGTCAACCCTTCCGCAGGCTGCTTCACCACAGGCGTGTGACTTACGCCGATGCTCCCCGGAAACCCGGCCTTGGGAAACGTATACGAATAAATCGTTTTGCCTAGTTCATTCTTCGGCGTTCCGTTGCCGCTCGCCACCACTTGGTCGCCCTGCGGAACCGTGATGTTCAAGTCTGCCGAAAAACGGTCCGTGGTGTAGCCGGTAACGGGAACCCATCGAGCAGGATAGAGAAGGTAGGAGTAATCCTCGTGAATCGCGGCGAACTTGATCCCAAAAATAGGCGACTCTTCGTTGCCCGTCAGGTGGCCGTCATAAAGAAACAGAATCGTCTTGCGCGCACCCTTTTCAACCGGTTGCGGGAAGTTGACGTGAACGGTGAAGTCGGCTTGATTGCGAGTATGGCTGAGCGTCTGCCCCTGATCATCCGTTACTTTCGAAATAGTCAGCGCGTTGTTCAACTCGAAAATGGCGCTGTTTACGCCGCTCTCCAAAGCGGTAAATCGCACGACGACCCGCGCGTTCAAAGATTGAGTTTTGCCATTCACTTCGGCCTCGATGATGTAATGCTCCACGTCGATGCGACTGCGGCGATCCTGTGCCGCGGCAAAGCCAACGGACAAGGCGAAACAAACCAGATGCTTAAACAAGCGATTCCTCCCAAACTCTCTCTACTTCGTCCGCGGCACGCGACATAGCGCTCCCGCTTACGGTCAAACTCGCCGTCAGTTCTTTCAAATCTTCTTTCATTCTGCGACGAATTTCACCGGACCGCAGCAGCTTCTCGGTTTCAAAAGCTAAAACGGCTGGAGTCATATCGTCCTGGATCAATTCGGTCACCACCCGTTCACCCGCAATGAGATTCACCATGGAGAAAAACGGGACCGTCACAAGCCTGCGGCCCAAGAACCACGTTAGGTTGCTTACTCGATAGAAGACAACCATCGGACATCCCAGCAACGCTGCTTCTACCGTCACTGTACCGCTTGCCGCCATCGCCACATCGGCATAAGCCATCGCATCCCAGGCTTGGCCCTCTATGACTTGGATGGGCGCGGAGCCAATCCGTTCCCGAAAAAATTGGACACCGGTGTTGGGCGAAGCCGGAATCAAAAATCGAGCCGCGGGAAATTCGCGAGCGATCAGCTCGACAGCCCGTGCCAAATCCGGCATATGTCGTGCGGCCTCGCCCTTTCGGGAGCCGGGAAGAATCGTAACCAACGGAACGCCATTGGCGATCCCGTGCTCCCGCAGGAAGTCGGCTTTCGAGAGACTAGGCCGCACGATCTCCACCAAGGGATGCCCAATATAGCGAGCGCGAACGCCTCGATCTAAAAAGAAGCGCTCCTCAAAAGGGAAGATGCACAGCAGCATGCGAACCAGCCGGCGAATCACACGGACGCGGCCCTTGCGCCATGCCCAGACTTGCGGAGCCACCAGGTAAACTACGGGAACGCGCCACCGCGCCAGCTTTCGGGCAACCCGCAGGTGGAAATCGGGCGAGTCCGTCAGGACCGCTAATCCGGGGCGGCGCTCGCCAACTGCCCGAAGCAACCTGCGAAATTCCCCCCAAATACGCGGAATGTGGTGGATAACCTCCACAATTCCGACTACCGCCAATTCCTCCGAGCGGACCACCGTTTCCACACCCGCGTCGCGAAGCTTCGGGCCCGTGCAGCCGAAGAACACGGTTTCAGGCCACCTCCGGCGCAGTTCCTCCACCAGAAGGGCGGCATAACGGTCACCGGACGCCTCACCGGCGGAAATCAGAACGCTATCGGGAGCGCGGGGCATGCATTTGTTAAAATCGCATAGCTTTTGATGCCCGCTACCGCTACGCCCCGAATCACGGGGATGGACGAGTTTCTCCATTCTCGTCTGAAAGACCTGCTACAGGTCGATGGAAAGATCTCTTACCTGGCCGAACCGCCTATGCCGGAGGAGGATCTCCGGCATTACATTCAGGACACCGTAGCGGCGCTTCCCCCCGCGATTCGGGAGCAATTGCCCTCAATTGCTATTTTCCTTCTGCCCTATCTAACGAACGTGGAATCCGGCCGGGCAAGAGGTATCGGTTTCGACAAAGTGCCGCCGGAAAGCGCAGTGCCATCCACGCAATTGCGAGCGACGAACGGTCGGACGCTCTTGTTTTTCGCGACGGAGGAAGAAGAAGTCTCCGAATATCACTTCAATTTTTACAATATGGTCGCGGAATTGATGTCGGAGGTTTGGACAAAAGACGCTTCCTCGGCCTTTGCCACGCTCGTGCGGGACGAAATCGCGGCGAAAATCCATGGCGAGATCGACGAGAAGAGTTGGCAACTAAAGCAGGCCCTGCCGGTCAAAGGATCCTCGAAGGATTCGCGCGCCTTTCGGGAATATGCCAAGCAGGCGTTCGTCGATACCGTGACGCTGTATCTGCACGGCATCTGCTGCGACATCGACGTGGAAACCGGGCCCCGGCAGTTGCCTTCCCGCGCTGTTCGGAAGCGGTTGGAATTGTTGCGTCAGCTGTACCCGCCGCCCACGGGCATGGCCGTGTTTCCTGAAGAACTAAACAAAACGCGCGCAGCCAAATGAGGCCGGGCGGCCGGGTGCCTCGGCAACGCCAAAATCAAGCTCTGGAAGCAATCGTTTAATCGGCTAATTCGCTGTCGGGTACGCTTCCTCCAGGGCGCACTGGCTGCCGGGAATGCGTTTCCGCCCGTCTTTCTGGCGATACATGTCGCCATCCGCTCGGGCCAGCAGGTCATCCACAGATTCTCCGCTACGGGTCTGGGCTACACCGAAGGAGGCGCTGATGG
>CAXSIG010000662.1:0-3473 GCA_964237255.1 uncultured Bryobacteraceae bacterium | reverse complement strand
CGGCGTGGCTGGAGAAACGCAATGCGATGAACCGTTATTTCGCCGGGATGGGATATGCGGGGATCAACGTCAATCAGAAGACGTTTTCCGAAGGGCCGTACGGACGCGAGCGGATGAGTCGGGGGAAGAACTTCGAAAACAATAATCGATTAACGACCGATGCTACGGCGCGGCTGCTCGAGGCGATCGTGACGCGGAAGGCGGTGAGCGCTGCGCGATGCGACCAGATGATGGAACTGCTTCGGCGGGACTTTTCCGGGCGCGGGGCGGATCCCGACGATCAGGCGCATGGGTTCTCCGGTTCGGCTTTGCCAGCGGGCGCGAAGCTTTGGTCGAAGGCCGGGTGGACGTCGACTACGCGTCATGATGCGACTTACGTTGAGTTGCCGAATGGGAGGAAGTACATCGCGGTGATCTTTACCGTGGATAATGCGAAACGGGCCGAGGTGATTCCGTTCATTGCCGGGGAGGTGGTGAAGATGTTTCGGACCGAGTGACACTCGGGGCACACGGCGCCGGTTTCACCAGTTGGAGCGATGGCCAGCAGCCCATGATACGGAATTCAATCGGATGCCCTCTCACAGCAGTAAAATAGCTCATGCGCGTTCGTAGCGGCCTTCGTTTCGCCTCTGTTCTGTTTGCGGTTGTTTCCGTTTCCTTCGGAGCCACTAAACCTCTTCAACTTACCGATATTCTGGCCTGGAAACGAATTCAATCGCCCGAACTATCCCGCAATGGCAAGTGGTTCGCATACAAAGTGGTGCCGAACGACGGCGATTCCGAGGTGGTCGTTCGCAATCTACAAACCGGGGATGAGAAGCGCTTTCCCATCGGCGAACTGCCACGCGCGGAAGGCTTCGGACCAGCACCGCCGGCGGGAAACGACGTGGCCTTTTCCGCCGATGGCCAATGGTGCGGCTTTTTGGTTTATCCGACCGGCAAAGAACGCAAGCAGTTGACGAAAACTCGTAAGCCGGCGCAGTCGAAATTCGAGTTGCTTGAGTTGGGTAGCGGTACGAAGACGGACTTCGACGCGGTGCGGCGCTTTGCCTTCTCCGGTGATCGATCGACGATGGTCGCCATGTTGCGCTACGCTCCCGCAGCAGCGGCGCCGGCAGGCCCGCCTGTTACGATGACCGGCGCAAAACCGGAAGAAAAGCCGCAAGGCGCCGACTTGATTTTGCGTGACTTGGCAACCACGAACGAACTGAACTTCGGCAACGTGTCCGAGTTCTCTTTCACTAAGAAGGGCGACCGATTGGCGTGGCTGGTAGATGCGCAAGACAAGGCGGGAAACGGAATTCAAGTGATGACGCTGGCAACCGGCGCAGTGACACCTCTCGATAGTGCGAAGGCGGTGTACAAGGGTCTGAACTGGACGGACAAGGGCGACGCGATGGCAACTGTTCGTGGTGTTGACGACAAAGGCTGGGAAGACAAGCTGTACTCGGTTGTCGCGTTTCGTTGGAACGGAGATCGGCCGGAGAAGTTTTTGTATGACCCGTTTAAGGATTCTTCGTTTCCGAAGGACATGACGATTAGTTCGTCGCGCAATGCGATGTGGATGGCGGATCTTTCCGCCGTAACCTTTGGGATCCATGAGATCAAAGCGAAGCCGAAGAAGGATGGAAAGGACAAGGACGACGATACGCCTGCAACCAAGCCTGACTTGGCCATCTGGCATTGGAAGGACGACCGCCTCCAGCCGATGCAGCAAGTACAGGAGAACGCGGACAAGAACTTCAATTTCGTGGGCGTGTATGCGGTAGCCGATAAGAAGTTTATTCGACTGGCGGATTCCACCATGCGGCAGGTCGCCCTGTTGCCGGACTACCGGTATGCGGTGGGCACAGATGTTCGCGAGTACGAACTTACCGGCAACCTGGACGGCAAGCGGTATTCGGATGTGTATCGCGTGGACCCGCGAACCGGGGAGCGAACCCTCGCTTTGCGGAAGGCGCGCTGGTATCGGAGTCCGTCGCCGGATGGCCGAAAATTTCTGTTCTATAACGATGGCGCTTTCCTGGCTTATGACATGGAAAGCGGCAAGCAGACGAATTTGACCAAGTCTTTGCCTGCTTCGTTTATTGATACGGAAGACGATCATAACGTCGAAAAACCGCCGGCTCGTGAGCTGGGTTGGTCGAAAGACGGAAAATTTGTTTTGTTGAGCGACAGTTGGGATATCTGGAAGGTACCGGCTGAGGGTGGCGCTGGGGTTAATTTGACTGGCAACGGGAAGAAGGACAAAATCCGCTACCGCCAGGTGTTCCGGTTGAATCCGGACGATAAGGGTTTCGATCTCGACAAGCCGCTGTACGTGAGTGTGTACGGGGAATGGACGAAAAAGGGCGGCATTGGAATCCTTATGCCCGGAAAGGAAGGCATTCAGATGGCGCAGTGGGGTGACGCGAGTTACCCGCAGCTGATCAAAGCCAAGGATGCGGATGTGTATTTGTATTCGAAAGAATCGGTGACGGATTACCCGAATTTTTACGCCGCTGACGCAATGCTGCATGACGGCAAGCGCGTGACGGATGCCGATCCTCAGCAGAAGGATTTCGCCTGGACTGCAGGTTCGCGGTTAGTGGAATATACAGGAACGCGCGGAGTGAAGTTACAAGGGGCGCTGTATCTTCCCGCGAATTATCAACCGGGTAAGAAGTACCCGACGATTGTTTATATTTACGAGAAGTTGTCGCAAGCTACGAATGCGTATCCGCAACCTGGGTTTAACGGATTCAGCGTTGGCGCTTACACCAGCAATGGTTATGCGGTGCTGACTCCCGATATCGATTACAAGGTGAACGACCCTGGGATTTCGGCTGTACATTGCATTCTTGCGGCTTTGAAAGCCGCGGAAGCGACCGGTGTGGTGGATTCCGAGCATGTCGGGCTGCATGGGCATTCGTGGGGCGGATACCAGACCGCCTTCACCATCACGCAGACAAAGGCGTTTCGAGCCGCAATAGCGGGAGCGCCGTTGACGGACATGGTGAGTATGTACAGTTCCATATATTGGAATACCGGAACAGCGAACCAACCGATCTTCGAGAGCAGCCAAGGCAGGTTCACCACCGGGTATACGGACAACCCGGAAGCTTACCTTCGCAACTCGCCGGTGTACCAGGCCAAGAAGGTAGAAACACCGCTCCTGATTCTCCATAACGATAAGGACGGCGCGGTCGACCACACGCAAGGAATTGAGTACTTCAACACCCTGAGGCGGTTAGGAAAGCCGGTGGTCATGCTGGAATACAAGGGCGAAAATCATGGCTTGGTGAAGCCCGAGAATAAGAAGGACTACACGGTGCGCGTGAAAGAGTTCTTCGATTACTACCTGATGGACAAGCCAGCACCAAAGTGGATGACCGATGGATTGCCGCAAACGAAAAAATATTCACCCAACAAGTAGTCACGCCGCAAATGTCTCAGGAGAACCGAGTGGTTGAAAGTCGCGAGTCATCTACGCT
>CAXSIG010000661.1:0-3476 GCA_964237255.1 uncultured Bryobacteraceae bacterium | reverse complement strand
CCAAGATGCACTGGCGCGGATTTCGGCAGTCGCCTGCGGTAACGCATCAAAAATAAGCGATGCGCCCAGGAAACCGGGTCGAAAACACTAACGCCAAACGAGCACCGGCGATTCAGGGGACACCGGCGCCCATCCAGCTCATCACCAACTCGCAACCGGCGTTTCGACCGGCATCAAAGGTATCACGATGCTTGAGGCGAATGACGCGGACAATACGAATCTGGAATGCCCAACTCGAAAAACAGTTTGTTCCAGAGCACTTCCGAACCGGAGCTCCCGCCGCTCGCCGGGCAGTCCTTAGGTCGCGCCAGCATTCTCCGGTTCGCTAATCGTTTCACTAAGCCGAGGATGACGAATTCGTTTGGCCGCACTCACTGGGGCAGCAGGCCCAGCGTGCCGATCTTGGCCAAAGACGGATCAGGGCTCCAAATGCCGCCTCTGAAGTATTCCCGCTTGATCTTTGGGGAGGGTTGCGGCCCTAGCGCCTTCCTGATCGCAATCTGTTCGGTAACCCTGCGCCGTTACTCGCGATTGATCGGGTCAGTTGCCGGCCCTTTCCGGTAGCGCCGTTTCGCAAGCGGCTGAGTAAGCGTTGCGCGACTACACAGGATCTCACGGCCGACCAATGATATTGGGGACATGGTTGATACAAATCGTGACGAGTACATGTAAACAGTCCGAAGATCACTAAACGTGATCCTAAGCAACTTCTATATGCCGATGAGCAACGTTCTTGGCTATATCTGCATCGTGCGTCACCACCATTAGCGAGCAGTCTTGCCGAGCGGTTGTTTGAATCAGGATATCCATCACCTGCCGTTGGGTGATTGGATCAAGTCGCGACGTGGGTTCGTCGGCGAATAGGAAGTGCGGCTCCAACAGAAGCGCTCGCACAATGGCGAAACGCTGGAGTTCACCACCGGATACCTGCCCAGGAAGTCGATCGAGAAGGTTCTCCGAAAGCCGAACTTTAGCCATGGACTCCTCGACCCCTTTCCAAGGAATTCGATGAAGGTACACCAGGTCTTTAAGCGACCGACGTATCGTGACCCTCGGGGCGAATGCCGCTGCCGGGTCCTGATAGAGCTTTTGAAACTTCCAATGCGGATCGGCATGGGTTCGCCTGATTGTTCCGGAATCCGGAGGGATAAGGCCGATCAAGATATTTCCTAGAGTTGATTTGCCCGACCCGCTTGGTCCGCTGATCGTGATTCGCTCCCGCTCTCGAATGTCACACTGAAAATCGCGAAGCACGGATTGCCCGCCAAACGTTTTCGAGATGCCATGCGCCGACAACATAATTTGCCCGTTGGAAGGATGGTCGCGAGTGGGCCATGAAGCGGGGGCCGCCGCGATTAGCTCCCTTGTATACGGATGGCGTGGCTGATTCAGGAGTTCTTCCGTGGGACCTTGCTCAATAATTCGTCCCTGCCACATGATTGCCGCGCGACCACCCAACATCCGAGCAACTTCCACATCGTGCGTAACGGCAAGCAGCGATCCTTGCCCTTCAACCGCTTGCATCAGGGTAGGCACGATGTTCCGGCGGAAACTTGAGTCGAGTCCCTTCGTTGGCTCGTCTGCAAGCAGCAGATTAGCACCCCCCGCGCGCGCGGCTGCGAATGCGACTCGCTGGGCCATTCCGCCCGAAAGAGCCTTCGGCAGCTTTTTCTCTGCATTCGCTAAACCTAACTTTTCAAGAGCTTCGCGCGCCAGTTCTCGCCGACCGGCTTCGTCGTAACCTTCGGCGACCTGCGGTAAACAGCGCATAGTCGGGTCAAGGGCAAACCATGGTTCTTGCGGCAAAATTGCGATCTGCGAACCCCAGCTGGTGTGTCGCGCTGCTTGATTGCCGGCTCTTGATGTTGTCCCAAAGAGTTCAATAGTTCCTTCTGCCACAAGTTCCCGAGGAAGCGTTCCCATAATGGCTGCCAGCAAAATAGACTTCCCCGATCCGGTTTCGCCCAGAAGGACAAGGGGAGTGCCGGGCTCCAACTCCAGCGAAGCATTGTCTACCAGCGAGAGAGATCCGGACCTGACTTGAAGATTGTCTACCCGAAGGACACTCATGCGATTCTTCGCCGGAACGTGATCATCGAGAGAGCCACCACGGTGATCACCAAGAGGAGAATTGGTTGTGCGATGAGCCACGGCGCCTCCCGGTAGTAAGGCAGCAGTTCGATCATCATAATTCCCAACTCCGGCGTCGGCGGCTGTAAGCCCACGCCGACGATGCCGAGAGTTGCAAGGGAAAGTACGGTCGCGGCGATCCCGAATGATAACAGCGTCACCACTATCGGCAACAGCTCCGGTGCCAGGTGACGCCGAACGATATGCGAGGGACCAAAGCCCAGTAGCTTGGCTGCCTCCACATGGGCGGATGCAAGCACGGACTTGGCGCTCGCCCGTGTGACGCGAAAGTACTCGACCCACAATGCCAGTGAAAGACCGATATAAAACGGCAAATAGTGGCCGGGAGAGAACGCAGCGATTAATACCACAAGCAGGATTCCGGGAAGCGCCAGCACGCCATCCGAAATGGCGGCAAGTACAGATTCGAGCCATCCCCCTCGCCAAGCGGAGACGATACCCAACAACGTTCCCGGGATCGCTGCGGTGCCAACGCTCAAGAGAGCGAGTCCAAGCGAGAGCCGGGCCGCCGAGGATAAACGGGCCATCATGTCGCGACCAAGATGGTCCGTACCGAAAGGTCGCACGACGCCGGGCGGAGACAAAACGTGATCGAGATCCTGGTCCCTTGCATCGCTTGCTATCGTTGGGACGATAAGCCCGAAGAGAGCGACGGCAAGAAGAATCACCATACCCGTCCGTTGTAAAGATGTGAACCGACCGCTCATCGCTGTCTCGGGTCGGCGAGGAGCACTGCAAGATCCACCAATCCGCTCAACACGACGAATAGCAATGCCATTGCAAGAACAGCCCCCTGGATCCTGCGCACGTCTCGGGCGAAGATGGCGTGTACAAGTGCGTGACCCACTCCCGGCCATGCGAACAAGGTCTCGACAGCAACGATACCTTCTATCAGAAGTGCCATCTGAACGCCGGAATAAGCGATAACGGGAACGGCGGAATTGCGAACTCCGTGGCGTAGCATCGTCTTCGTCGCGGAGAGTCCCTTCGTAAGAGCGAATGCGTAGTACGAAGAGTTCACTACGTCCAGCACAGACTCGCGCGCAACTCCCGCAAGTCCGGCGGCTAGCCCCAACGCGATCGTGACGGAAGGCAAAACCACAGAGGTGCTTTCATCGGTACCGGCCGCGGGAAAAGCGCTGAAATCCACTGCGAAAATAACGATCAGGAGAACGCCGATGACGAAGCTCGGCACGGCCCGCACAGCCATCGAGAGATAGCGGATTGCCTGATCGAGTGAGCGATAACCCGAAAGGGCGCTCACCGCGCCGAGCGGCGGGCCGATCAACCACGCGAGCGCCATGGCACACAAAGACAGCCAGATT